>JACPST010000208.1 GCA_016193165.1 Deltaproteobacteria bacterium | reverse complement strand
TAGAAGCGCGTTTTTCAGAAACCTGTTCATGCCAGGGGAGAAGGCTTTTAAGAAGTATCTTTTTACAATCCACACAGCCAATACCAGCGGTCGTGCACCCCTTCTCTACTTCTTTTATCACAGATTCATCCTTCGTGTAAACTTCGTGAAGATCAAAGAGGGGGCAATCTTTTGGATTGCCCGGATCCTGGCGACGTTTACGAGCAGGATCGGTCATCATCGTCATAATTTTTTGAGTTACAACTTCTTTAGGATCTGAAAGATAAATGCAGTTATTATAGCTATTGCTCATTTTCCTACCATCAATCCCCGGAATTTTTGGAGCCTCGCTCAACAAAGCTTCTGGCTCTGGGAAAAGTGTCCCATAAAGATGATTAAAACGCCGGGTTATTTCTCGAGACAACTCTAAATGAGGGACTTGATCTTCGCCCACGGGAACCTTTGCCCCTTTGTAAATGATGATATCTGCTGTCTGAAGCACAGGATATCCCAAAAAACCAAAATTTGAGAGATCCTTATTTTGAAGCTGTCGTATTTGCTCCTTATAGGTGGGGTTTCGCTCAAGCCAACTGACAGGTGTAATCATAGACAAAAGTAAAAAAAGCTCCGCATGTTCTTTGACATGAGATTGGATAAAAATCGTCGCTTTTTTGGGATCTAATCCTAAGGCCAGCCAATCGGTGACGTTACTTAAAACATTTTTTTCAATAAGAGTAGGATCTTGATAGTCTGTTGTGAGGGCATGCCAATCGGCCACAAAAAAGAAACATTCATACTGATCTTGAAGCGAAATCCACGTTTTAAGCGCGCCAAAATAATGACCTAAATGAAGTTCTCCGGTGGAGCGCTTGCCACTGACCACTCTTGGTTTAGGCTCATTTTTTTTCATAAATTCTTCCCTTAAAAAATAAAAAGTTTTTGGAGCGCTTGCCCCACTAAAAAAATGGGAATGGCTATATAACGTAAAATCCCTGTCATAAAAAGAACGAGTAACGCCATGGCCCCGACCATAGGATTAATACTCTCAAATGTACGTCTTAATTCCGCGGGTAGAAAACGGCCTAAAATTTTAGAACCGTCTAAAGGGGCTAAGGGAATTAAATTAAAAAAGAACAGCGCCAAATTTAAATAAATCGACATTTGAGTCAAATCCATCAGAATCAAAATGGTTTTTTCTTGAAGAAAATTTGGTCCGTAACTCACTGTTAGGCCATAGGCCCATGCCGAAAATACAGCCAAGATAAAATTAGAAAAAGGCCCTGCCAGAGCTACCCAAAACATGTCACTCACCCGATGTTTAAAATACCGGGGATCCACAGGTACAGGCTTGGCCCAAGCAAAATAAACCCCTCCAAAAAGGATGGAAAAAATAGGAAAAAGAACCGTGCCAATAGGATCAATATGCGGCAGAGGATTTAGAGTTAGCCGCCCCATAAATTTAGCCGTCGGATCTCCTTTTCTCAACGCCACAAATCCATGACAAAACTCATGCACGGTCAAAGAAATGAGAAAAATAGGAAAGTAAATGAGAAGCGTATAAATCTTTGATTCCATTGCCTTTAACCGTATCAGATTATGCAATAAAGGTAAAGGTGTCAGACACTTTGGTGCCAGACATTTTTTTAATCAAAAGTAAAAATCGATCCTCTAAGAGCATGGGAAATTATTTTACTCTCATAGTCATCTAATAAAGAAGAGCAAAGTTGCTTTAGAAAATTTAATCTCTCACTTAAAGATAAATTTTCAAATCCTGGCCCCCAATATAACTTGTATTTTTCCCAGGCATTACTTAAATAAATTTTTAAAGTTGAATAAGGATAAACAAATGGAGACTGAGCAACATTTGCCCTAACCGGATTTTGGTACAAATAACTAATTACTTTAAATAAATATTTTTCATTGTTAATGATAGTAGCGCCATATCTATTTTTAAAAAAATGATCTTTTCTATTAGTCAACCTATTCAATGATTTACTAACTTGTGTCTGAAAAATTTGCATAAATTCACTTAAATTGGAATTCGGAGTTGATCCAATAAGATGATAATGATTCCCCATTAATATAAAATGATATGGACGAAAATTGGTCTGCTCACCTACCTCTATTAAATGTTCTAGGAAATAATTAAATGCTGCAGTTAAATCATATAAATGCTCGCTATTATTCACTCTATTGAATATATGATATGGAAAATCGGATTGTAAAATTCTTCTATCTCGTCCCATTTGATAGCTCCCATAAGCAAATTTCATGCCAAATAATTAAGTTGCCTAAAAAAATGTCTGGCACCACGGTGTCTGACACCATTGCTTATGGCACCACGGTGTCTGACACCATTGCTTATGATCTTGGATGGAATTTCTTATAAATTTGATGCAGATGGCCTTGACTCACATGCGTATAGATTTGAGTCGTGGAAATATCCGAATGTCCCAGCATCATCTGCACCGAGCGAATATCCGCCCCCCGTTCTAAAAGATGCGTGGCAAAAGAGTGGCGCAAAATGTGCGGGTAAATATTTTTTGTAAGACCGGCTTTTAGCGCATATTTTTTTAACACCAACCACACGTTTTGACGGGTCAGCTTTTTTCTTTGTTGAGAGAGAAAAAGAACGGGATCTTGATGCAAGGGATCCCATTTTTTGCGAACCTCCTCCAAATATTTTTGAAGCGCGCTCTGTGCCGAACGCCCAAAAGGAATCACGCGTTCTTTGGCCCCCTTCCCCCTTGCTTTTAAATATCCACTCTCAAAATGAATGTCGTTTAACTCTAACATAATAAGCTCAGAAATTCGAAGCCCTGATGCATAGAGAAGCTCTAACATGGCTTGATCTCTCACCCCTAGTGGTGTTTTTTGATCCGGTTGAGAGAGAAGCTTTTCAACTTCTGTAAAAGTTAAAACATCTGGCAACGTTCTCCAAACTTTAGGAGACTCAATATCGTGCACAGGATTGACGCCAATATGCCGCTGAGAGAGAAGGAATTTGTAAAACACACGAAGAGTGACCAAATTTCTGGCAATGGATTTGGAAGAAAGTTTTTGTTTATGAAGAAAAACCAGAAAAGCTAAAATAGCCGCTTTATCTAATGAAAGAAAATTTTTGTTGGGGTATTTTTCTTCAACAAAATCAAGATATTTAAAAAGATCACGCTGGTAAGATTCCAACGTATTTTTGGAAAGGCCTTTTTCAACTTTTAGGGAATTTAAGAATTCGTCTAACACATGGTGAGGAGAAACGGACATAGTGTTATCATAGCAAAAAATAATATGAAGTGGAGAAGAATAACCATTCTATTTTTTGAGAGGCGTATGGAAAGTAGGGGCATTGAACGTTCTGAAGACCATCGCGGAGGGCGAGCGGGCATGGTTTTGCCGAAGGCAAAGAGCGAGCCCGAGCGTTGAGCGCAAATGCCTCGCAGGGGCATTTGATAGCGTGTCTGAAGAACGCTCTCAATGCCCCTACTTTTAAAATGTTTCTGATTAATATTGAATGATATGCTTAACAGCTTGGCCATTGGCGTTTTCAACAAGCTCAATCATTCCTGTTCCGGTTAAACGACCCTCCAGTCCAAGAATTCCAAGCATGGGGCCTGTGAAATTGCTATAGCCAAAGTTTACATCAAATTGAGCCACGCTATTAACATAGCCTCTTAAACTTCCAACCAAGGCAAAACTGCCGGGTCTGATCCACACATAGCCTTCCGCGGTATAGCGAAGAGCCATATTGGCATCATTGACCAAGGTAATCCGAATGTATTTTAATCCACGAGGGGTATTAAAAGACGTGGGATCTGAATTTCGCCCATCCTCTGTTAAAATTTCAACCCGAGTGATCCAATTTCTGGATGGAGGGAAAGGCTGCTGAGCGTTAAACTGCAATTGTTGATTGCTCAGGTCTTCTCGTCCAATGCCATCATACATTCCATTTTGTCTTGGCCCAAACACCGATTGAATCGGAGAAGTCACCATATTGGGAAGAATATTGCCCGTTTGCACTTGTCCAGGAACTGGAGCAGGAGCAATCACTGTATCATTCTTCTTTGTTAACGTATCGGTTCCACAACCAGCAACAACCACCGC
The DNA here is from genome assembly GCA_016193165.1 of Deltaproteobacteria bacterium. Lineage (GTDB taxonomy): Bacteria > Bdellovibrionota > JACOXK01 > 2-02-FULL-40-11 > 2-02-FULL-40-11 > JACPST01. Next base: position 859 of record JACPST010000208.1, on the reverse strand, counting down.
CACTAGAAGTAGATAGACCACCTTATTTAATTTCATTGGACACCTCCTTAACCACAAGAGCGCGCACGCTCAGGTCAAATTTACCAAGTCTTTGCGCATGTAAATCCATCACAACATCACCACCAAGTTTATGTTGTATGACATCGGGATGTATCGTGCGCAATTCAATCACACCACCTGAATCATAAAGCTTAATGTTTAAAACATTTGTTCCAGAAAAATAAGTTCCACAATTTTTAGATCCTTCAGAACAGCTGGCTCTGTATGAAAAGAGCCCTTTTTCATCAGCCCCTGTAATCACAAGCTCAGCTCTTTCAATCAAAGCGGAGTTGGCATCTTTCATTTTAATCTTTAAAGTAACTTGAGGAACTTGGGTACGAATCCCGGAATAATCACTTGGAGCAAGGACACTATATTCCGCATCATTAATCTCAGAAATCGTCCCTGTAAATTCATGTGTTGCCGCAAAAGACACCTGCGTCAATTGGTCTTGCGTGGTCAGCCCACCATTGGGGTCATATGCAAAATGACCCGCATCTAAAACTTGCTGCTCGCTCTCTTCGCCGCCGCATCCGATCACCATGAGCGCAAATGCCATCAGTCCCATCACCATCAATATAATATTTATTCTCTTCATTTTATTTCTCCATGGCACTCATAAGAGTACCTCACCCAGATATATTGCAACGGGCATGCCAACATGGGATAGAATAAAAATATGAATGATTTCAATTAGTTATAAGAAATCGCCTTAGAGTTTCCCGAGAAATTGAGAGGAAAAGAGACAAAGAATGTCACTTTGACTAACGAAAAATGCTCAACTGGTCATCTAATAAGGGAGAGGATCTTAAGGACGGAG
>JACPST010000207.1 GCA_016193165.1 Deltaproteobacteria bacterium | reverse complement strand
TAGATCTATATCCAGGACAATTTGGTTTTTCATCTGTAAAAGAAATTCCGACTGTAAGGCCCAATATCCATGAAGGGTGGGGAAGAGTGGATATTCAAAACTCTCTTTTTTCAGAGCATCGCTCGATTCTGTATGCGGATGAACAAGAAGGAGTTCTACAAGGAGGAACAAAAGAGTATACCGTGACCGTGTCTAATTCTTCTGAGCCGCTTCGAGTGACACTGGTTTATTCTGATTATCCTGGAGCTGCTTCGGCTTCCCGAGCACTTGTGAATGATTTGGATATTGTGGTTATCCAGGGAGATAGAAAGTTTTATCCCAATGGAAAAAATGCTCCAGATCACGTCAACAATGTGGAAGGTGTGGATGTGATGAACCCTGCCAAGGGGACAACCACCGTTCAAGTAGCGGGATACGCTATTCCCAAAGGAAACGCAGCCGGTCGTCAACCTTATGCCCTTGTGATTTCAGGAGGGATTGAGTAAAAATAAAAGGGTGATCATAGACCCTGTTTTTTTTAAAGTGACGGTTGAGGAAGAAGGACAGCGATTGGATGGGTATTTGGTTGAAAAAAAGATTCTTCCTTCCCGTGCTCAAGTTCAGCGCTTAATCGAAGAAGCCAAAGTTAAGATCAATGGATTTCCCTCTAAGGCGAGCTATAAGATCAAGGCCTTGGATACCGTTTCCGTAGAAATTCCAGAGCCCTCTGAGAGTGTGCTTCGTCCGGAAGATCTTCCTGTCAATATTGTTTATGAAGATGAAGATGTGGTTGTGGTCAATAAACCCGCTGGAATGATTGTTCATCCGGGAGCAGGCCACAAGCATCATACCCTCGTAAATACGCTTTTATTTCATTGTAAATTTTTGTCAGGTGTTGGGGGAGTGCTTCGGCCTGGAGTGGTTCATCGCATTGATAAGGATGTGTCAGGTCTTTTGGTGGTTGCTAAAAATGATCAGTCCCATCTGGCTTTGAGCGCGCAATTTAAAACAAAAACTATTCGGCGCGTCTATCAGGCCTTGGTTTATGGGCGAATGGAAAGCCAACATGGAAGTTTTGACCTTCCTATTGGAAGACATCCTGTCCATCGCCGAAAAATGTCTACCCATACCAAGCGAGGAAAATCAGCGCTAACGATCTGGGATGTGGCGGCTTCCTACGATCAAATGAGCTTCATGAAGATTTCTTTAGAAACAGGGCGAACGCATCAAATCCGGGTTCATTTTTCAGATGCGGGACATCCCATCGTCGGAGATGGGACATACGGTGGAAAAAATAGAGCCAAGCATTTAATTGATCCAAAACTCAAACAAGCGGTTGAAAAACTTCCAGCTCTTTTGCTGCATGCCCAAATGTTGACCTTCCAACATCCAACGACTCAAAAAATGATGTCTTTTGAAGCTCCCCTTCCTTCCTATTTTCAAGCTGTTTTAGGAATTCTTCATGAGTAGAGTGATTCAAAGTGAGCTTTTAAACTCTTTTTCTTTTATTCAGCATGGATTTTTAACACGCGATTTTGGAAAGGATCAGACTAAGGGAATTCCTGTGCGCCAGTTCTGCCGAATCAAGCAAGTGCATGGGAACGATGTGGTGGTAGCTCAAAACGAAAAGAAATTAGAGATGTATAAGCAAACATCTGCAGATAGCGTATTAACGCAACTCCCTCAAATAGCCCTGATTATTTCTACTGCAGATTGTGTTCCATTGTTGTTTTGTGATCCCTCAGATGAGGGCAAAAAAGTCATTGCGGCCGCTCATGCCGGATGGCGAGGAACAGCTAAGAATGTGGCGCAGACAACGGTTCAGATGTTACAAAAGAAATTTCACTGTGAACCCAAAAATATTGTTGTAGCGATTGGCCCTGCGATTCAAGAGTGTTGTTATGAAGTGGATCGAAATGTCTATGATCAAATTTCACAAAAAGATTTTTTTAAGCCTATTGCTCACAAAGAGAATCATTGGATGCTCAGTCTACCTCAGCTCAATGGCCATCAGTTGATGAAGGCGGGAGTTTCAAAAGAGCATATTTGGATTTCTCCTTTGTGCACCGCCTGTCATTTGGATCAATTTTATTCCTATCGCAAAGAAGGCGAATCCGCCGGCCGCCAGTGGAGCTTTATCGCCCTTAGGTAATTAGATTCTGGTGAAAAAGTCATTTTGGCCGCAAAATCTATTTATTGATTCAATAGTCTAAAAATTCTTTTCAAAAATACGACTTTATGCCATGCTTATTTTTAATGCCGGCGAGTCAAGAGATGAGCATAAAATTCTGGATGGTCTTAGGAGTGATTTTATTGGATTTCGGTGTATCCTCCCCTGTCTTCTCAGTTCAAGAAGATTCAAACATTACTCTTACTCCTTTTATTGAAGCAAGAGGGGGCTATGAGACCAATGTATTCTTGAATACCGCGCCTAATCCTGAAGGAGACAGCCTATTTTATTTTTTAAATCCAGGGATAGAGGGGGATTTTTCACCTTCAACTCACTGGTTCTTACTCTGTGAACTTTCCGCGGAGTTTAAACGCTTTCCCAATTCTCGATTTCAAAAAGCCAACGAATCTTTAGTTGATCTTTTCGTAGAATCGTTATGGAAAATTTCACAAAGTCTAAAGATAGGGGGGGTGTATGATCTGTCATTTGAAACACAAAAAGCTGATTCTTCTACGACAGATCCCACTGTAACCAATATCCAAAGTCGTTTGACCACTCATTATCTTAAAGGTTTCTTAAAGTATGGATGGACTCAAGCTTCTTCTCTTAAATTAAGTCTTTTTTTTATGCCGGTTCGCTATCAAAATGGAACATCCGGAGGGAGAAAACTGGACAAAGACGTGGGTGGAGGATCTTTGGAATGGGAATACTCTTTTCGTAAATCTCAAATGTTAAAAGCTCTTTATCGTTTTAAACATTCGCAATATAGGCAACTCATTGCCCCAAATGCCAATGGGACTTCTAGCCAGACCAATCCTCGCTTGAAGGTCGATAAACATGAATTAGAGGGGACTTATGAGCATCCGATTACTTCATGGCTTTCAAATAGTATTTCTTACCAATTTGGACTAAGCAGCGATGAAATGGGTAGCCGAGACATTCAAGAACATACTTTTTCTGATACGGCTTCATTTAAATTCATGGATCATTTGACGTTAAACTTGGATCTCTCTTTCCTGCATCAAATTTATGACACTCGGTTAGCCACCTCTTCTGCTTCAAAAACATTGGAAGAAAGTTCGATCAATGGCAAAAGCACGCTTATGTATGAAATGTCCGAAAATTTTCAACTTTTATTCCAAACAGAATACGCTCAAGTTCTTTCAAACAATGCCGACAATGAATTTAACAATGAGATTTTTTCTGGAGGAATAAAGTTCACATTTTAAAAAAAGGAGGAAGTTATGAAAAAAACAATTATTTATTTATTACTATTAGGGTTGATGGGAATAGGGGGATACTCTTTAAATACTTTTGCCAAAAGTGGTTCTGGGAAAGATGATAATTTTGAAAAAGAAAAGGAAAGAAAAGAGGAATTAAAAGAGAAAAGGAAGGAGGCCAAAGAGCGAGAGCGCGAACAAAAAGAAGAACTAAAAGAGAAAAAGAGAGAAGCAAAGGAAAAAGACCGTGAGCAAAGAGAAGAATTAAAAGAGGAAGAAAGAGAGGCAAAAGAAAAAGCGCATGAAGAGGAACGCGAAGACAAAAGAGAAAAGGAACTTACAAAAATAGAAGAAGAATTCGAAAAAAAGACAGCCCACCTTGAGCAAAAATTTTCTAAAAAACAAGAAGAATTCCAGAGAGAATTTGACAAAAAACTCGAAGAACTTCAAAGAAAACGAACGAAAAAAGGAGAAGCTTTTGAGCAGGAATTTCAAGAAAAACTCGCGAAACTAGAAGCTAAAAAAGCGGAAAAGTTTGAAAGACTCAATAGCCAAAAAGAAAGAGAGCTTGCTCATTTAAAAGAGCAACAAGAGAAAAAGAAAAAGCAGATTGAAGAACACTCTCCTTCTCAAACGGAACCACAAACACCTGTGACAGAAGAGCCGGAAACAGAAGAACCAGACTTAGAAACTCCAGCGGAATGACATC
>JACPST010000199.1 GCA_016193165.1 Deltaproteobacteria bacterium | reverse complement strand
GGAATAAAATTTGGAGGCAATTTTTTAATTCGATCTCCATGACTCATCCAAACGGTTAGGGCTTGGGGATTTTGAAGGCCGAAAAATAAATCGGAGTCTTCTAGAATTTCAATTTGAGCTTTTCCAAACTCACGCTTGTCTGCTTTTTCAACCTCTCCTCCCAGCATGTGACACATAAGCTGCATCCCGTAACAAATCCCTAAAATAGGGATTCCAAGTTCAAATAATTTGGGATCTACGGTATATGCTTTTGGAGATAAAACAGAGGCAGGCCCACCGGATAGAATAATTCCCTTGGGATTCCAAGCTTTAATTTCGGATAGATCGTAATGGTAGGGATGAATTTCTGAATACACTTGAAGTTCACGAATGCGCCGCGCAATCAGTTGCGTATATTGAGAACCAAAATCTAAAATTAAAAAACTATCTTGTGGTCGAGCCATAGGTGATTTAGCTGGGTCGATAGTTGGGCGCTTCTTTGGTGATGGTTACATCATGGACATGACTTTCTCTGTGACCATGCGACGTCATACGAATAAATTTGGCTTTTTCTTGAAGCTCGGAAATCGTGCGACATCCCACATATCCCATCCCAGAGCGCATGCCACCCAAAAGCTGATAAATGCTTGTGGAAAGTGGCCCTTTATACGGAACCATTCCTTCAATTCCTTCTGGAACAAGTTTATCTAAGCTATCAATATCACTCTGAGAATATCTGTCTCGACTGCCTTGAACCATCGCACCCAAAGATCCCATCCCTCGGTATACCTTCACACTTCTTCCTTGATACAGAATCGTTTCTCCGGGACTTTCATCCGTCCCCGCGAATAAATTTCCAATCATAATGGAATGAGCTCCACCCGCCAAAGCCTTTACAATATCGCCTGAGTAGCGAATGCCTCCATCGGCAATGAGAGACACATCGTATTTTCGCGCCACAGAAGCACAATCAAAAATAGCGCTCATTTGGGGAACCCCAATGCCTGCCACAATGCGAGTGGTACAAATAGACCCCGGACCTACACCAATTTTTACGGCATGGGCTCCAGCTTTGATGAGACGCTCTGCCCCTTCAGCCGTAGCCACATTGCCAGCAATAATGACACCATTTTTAAAATTAGACCGACTGGCTTGTACAGCTTCAATCACATTTTTAGAATCTCCATGCGCCGTATCAATCACAATGACATCCACTTTATTTTTTAATAAGAGCTCAATTCTTTCTTCACGGTCTTGCGAAACTCCGACTGCTGCCGCCACTCGCAACCGCCCAAAGCGATCTTTATTAGCATGGGGGAAATTAATCGATTTTTCAATGTCTTTAATGGTAATCAAACCCTTTAAATTTCCTGCGTCATCAACCACAGGTAATTTTTCAATCCGATGCTTTTGCAAAATCGCCTTGGCTTGCTCGAGAGTTGTCCCCACCGGTGCAGTCACCAAATTCTTTTTGGTCATCACTTCATGAATGGGAAGAGCGAGATTTTGTTCAAATCGAAGATCTCGATTGGTGAGGATTCCCGCCAATTTTCCAGCTCGCACAATGGGAACCCCTGAAATCTTATATTGCCGCATGACTTCTAAAGCTTGCGCAAGTTTTTGTTCAGGCTCCATCGTAATGGGATCTAAAATCATTCCACTTTCAGATTTTTTAACTTTCTCCACTTCAAAGGCTTGGTTTTTGGGAGATAAGTTTTTGTGAATAACCCCTATGCCTCCTTCTCTGGCCATCGTAATGGCGGCTTTAGCTTCTGTAACGGTATCCATGGCGGCAGAAAGAAGCGGAATGTTGAGCCAAACATCCGCGGCCAAACGGGTTCTTAAACTGACCTCTTTGGGCAGGCATTCAGATTGTTGGGGAACTAAAAGAACATCATCAAATGTGAGACCTTCTCGAATGGAAGGCTCTAATGGTTGCACCATGTAAAAGTATTACTAAGACTCACGTCATTTGTCAATTGCCTAAAATTTAATCACCCAGGAAGCTATGGGGCATGGCTTTGGTGAGCCGCACCTGGACAAATTTCCCTATGAGATTTGGGGCTCCTTTAAAATGCACAATCTTATGCGTTTCAGTTCTTCCTTGAAGGACACTCACCGGCGCGCCGGTGGAAGAAATTTTTTCAACCAAAACCTCATATATCTTTCCGATAAGCTCTTGATTTTTTTCTAAAGAGATTTCATCTTGAAGCGACTGAAGCCTTTGCAAGCGCTCGTCTTTTTCTTCCTCAGGAACATCATCTTTCCATTCATAGGCCGAGGTTCCCACTCTGGGAGAATATCGAAAAGAATATACAAAATCATAGCGGACATCCCGTAAAAGCTTCAACGTCTCTTCAAATTCCTCGTTGGTTTCCCCGGGAAATCCCACAATCATATCTGTTGAAAGCGCTATATCGGGGACTCGTTTTCTTAGCTTTTCAACATGTTCTTTATAATGCTCGATGGTATACCAACGACGCATGGCTTTTAAAACGCGATTGCTTCCGCATTGAACAGGCAAGTGAAGATGTTTGCATAAATTGGGCAGCTCCACGTAACATTCGATCATTCCTTCGCAAAAATCTTGAGGATGGGGACTTGTAAACCGAAGGCGTTTCAAATTTGGAACTTTGGACACCAGCTTTAAAAGGCTTGGAAAGGTAAATTCTTCAGCCGCGTAAGAATTGACGTTTTGCCCTAAAAGCGTAATTTCCCGAGTTCCTTTTTCAACCCTGAGCTCAATTTCTTGAAGGATTTCTCGAGGGGATCGGCTCTTTTCACGCCCCCTTGTAAAAGGAACAATACAAAAAGAACAAAACTTATCGCATCCTTTAATGATCGTAACATAGGCCGAAACAGGGCTAGAATCTTTTCTTACATAGGACAAAGAAAATTGTGGATCCGTATCAAATGCCGTCACGGCCAACCGAGATTTTGTTTCTTGAATGCGGCCCAGAAGATCTGCAAGCTGATCCACTTGATCGACGCCAAAAACCAAATCTAAATGAGGGATACGTTTTAAAAGCTCATCTCCTGCTTCTTGAGCTACACATCCCCCTATCCCGATAATGAGCTTTTTATTTTTCTCTTTAAATGCTTTTAAACGCCCCAAATCACTCAAAAGCTTTTGTTTGGCTTTTTCGCGAACCGTGCAGCTATTAAAAAGAATGAGATCTGCCTCCTTAATCTTTTCTGTAGGCTTAAAATTTAGGGCGCCCAAAAGCCCTGTGATGCGTTCCGAATCGTACACATTCATCTGACAGCCATAGGTTTTAAGATAAAAGTTTGGCACGTAAGGCCTCAGTTTTAGTGAAATTGCCTTTCAGAGTCAAACCCTATATACTGCGCCCATGTTAAGCTCTCGGATTAAAACACAGTTAAAACCAGTTCCTTTCCCACAAGACTATATTAAACTCATTGATGAAACCTTTGAGGAAAATTATAAAAAATATTTAGAACCTGACGAGCAAATCATTGCGGAAGGCGCCGTGTACCCCCAAGAAATGCTCATTCGTCTAACCCTGATTCGGTCTGCAAAAACCATAAGTTGTACAGCCTCTATAGATCTCAACACCAAAAAAAATACATTGGATAATCATGTCCATATTCTCATTGATTCTCTGGGCGCTTTTTTTGATGAATATTTTTTTGAGAATCGCGATGTGATAATTGGCGAAGAGTGGAAACCCTATGATCTAAGCACTGAAACCGTTTATATGAAAACCTCGACAGCCAATGAAGCTTTAGAAGAAAAGACGAATAAGTTATTAAAGAATACTTAGTGTCGCGACACTAGTTCGTTATTATTTTTTGATTTTCTTAATAATATCCCCGTAGTCATCCAAAAAATCTAAATCTGACATATTTTCTAAATCGAGGTCATGGACAGATTTTTTAAAACTCTCTTCACTCGAAAGGTCTTTTTTAAGCACCTCTAAATAATCATCTGGATACTTTTTCGTGATGGCTTTAATGTAGCGATCCAGCATCTTTTCTTTTGTTTCAAGAGATAATTTTTTTGTTTTTTGCCACGTCATCATGTAGTGAAGTCTGCAAAATTTTCCTGTGGTGGCTGAATGAGCGCATGCTTTATAATGACATTTTTTTAAGGCAACGCCTTTGGCGGCTGTCATTCCAAACCTCCTAAGTTCAAACTACGTTCATTATAACCCATCGGAAGATTCTTAAAAAAAGATTAGAAAAAATTTGAAAGAATTTTTTGAGAGCGAGGACCGTGCGCTATCATATGGATATCACGAGTATTTTCTGAAACACCCTGAAACTCAAGCTCTAAAAAATCTTTGGGCAAAAGCGCTTGAGCCTTTTCAAACCATTCAATGGCACAAATCCCCTGTCCCTGTAGATACAGATCCAGCCCCAGAGTCTCCGCTTCCAAATCTTGAGACAAGCGATAAAAATCCATGTGAAAAAGAGAAATCTCTGAACAAGCATACTCATGGATAAAGGCAAAGGTAGGACTTGAAACAGCATACCCATTTAAAATTTTAAGTCCTCGCGCAAGGCCTTGGACAAATGTTGTTTTTCCAGAACCTAAATTTCCTCGAAGACCCAAAATATCTCCCTTTTTTAAAAAAGAAGAAAGTTCTTGAGCCAACTTTTGAGTACTGAGAGGATTTTCTACCCTTCGCGATAACATTTTCATCACGCTATTTTCTCTACCAAGGCAAAAAGGATTTGACAACCCCTCACCCAATTATTAAAGTTAGAACTTTATGGGTCTTTTTAAGAAATGCAGAGACTTTACGACTGCTAAAGAAGCACAGGAAGCTGGGCTTTATCCTTACTTTCGCGTCATTGATAATGCCGAAGGGGGTACGGTTTACATTGATGGCCAGAAAAAAGTGATGGCTGGATCCAATAATTATCTAAGCCTTACCTCTCATCCAAAAGTCATTGCCGCGGCTAAAAAAGCAATCGCTAAATATGGAACGGGATGTTCAGGTTCAAGATTTTTAAATGGAACGATCGCGCTTCACATTGAACTTGAAAAACGTTTGGCTCATTTCATGCAAAAAGAAGCGGCGCTGGTATATAGCACGGGATTTCAAACGAATCTAGGAACCATCTCTTGTTTGGTCGGACATGAAGACGTTATTTTTTCAGATAGTGAAAACCACGCGAGCATCATTGAAGGCACGCGCTTAGCCGAAGGCCCGACTGTTGTTTTTAAACATAGCGACATGGCAGACCTCGAAAGACTTTTAAAAGAACATAACCAAGCTTGCGGAAAACTGATTGTGACCGATGGTGTTTTTTCAATGACGGGAGATATCGCGAAACTCGATGAAATTGTAAAGCTGGCAAAAAAATATGAAGCTCGCATTATGCTTGATGATGCCCATGGCATCGGTGTTTTAGGGAAACTCGGCCGTGGAACCGCAGATCACTTTAAAGCCACAAAAGACGTCGATATCATTATGGGGACTTTCAGCAAATCTTTTGCTTCTTTGGGTGGATTTATTGTCGCCTCTGAAGAAGTGATCGAATATGTCAAACACCACGCTCGCGCTTTTATTTTCAGCGCTTCAATGCCGCCTTCCGCAATTGCGGCAGTCATTGCGGCGCTGGATGTCATGGAAACAGAACCGGAGCATGTCGAGCACCTATGGGAAAATACTCATAAAATGAAAAAAGGATTTGATGATATGGGATATAACACCTCCCCTTCTCAAACTCCCATTATTCCCATCAATATTGGAGATGATTTAAGAACACTCTTCTTTGCCAAGGCCATTTATGATGAAGGCGTGTTTACGAATCCTGTATTACCGCCAGGAGTACCCAAAGACCAAAGTCTCATTCGTACAAGTTTCATGGCCAAGCACACCGAAAAAG
>JACPST010000036.1 GCA_016193165.1 Deltaproteobacteria bacterium | reverse complement strand
GGAGAAGGCGGAATTTTGATTCGAAAAGATGGAACTGCCTTTATGAAAAACTATCATCCTCAGGCATCCCTGGCCACAAGAGATATTGTAGCCCGTGCCATCGATCACGAACTTAAAAAAACAGGAGATGACTGCGTCTATTTAGATATTTCCCATAAAAACTCACCGTTTATTCAAGAACATTTTCCAACCATCTATCAAAAATGTTTAAGCCTTGGAATCGACATCACGCGTGAACCTATTCCTGTTGTCCCGGCGGCCCATTATCAATGTGGCGGAATTGTCACAGATGCCCATGGACAAACTCCTCTGACTGGACTTTACGCCATTGGGGAAGTCGCATGGACAGGGCTTCACGGCGCTAATCGCTTAGCCAGCAATTCTCTTTTAGAAGGTCTTGTGTTTGCTCATCGGGCAGCCCTGTACTCTGCCCAACGTCCGAAACAAACTCAACCGTCTATCCCCCCCGATCTTCCTTCTTGGGACAGCGGGCAAGCTCAAAAAGCCAGAGAACAGGTTGTCATTTCCCATCTCTGGGATGAAATTAGACGATGTATGTGGAACTATGTGGGCATTGTGCGTTCAAATCAAAGATTAGAAAAAGCTTCTCTTCGCATCAAATCTCTTCAAGAAGAAATATCTTCTTATTATTGGGATTTTACACTCAATAAAGATCTGATTGAAGTTCGAAATATTGCTCTCGTTGCGCAACTTATCATTGAATGCGCGCAAAAACGAAAAGAAAGTCGCGGCCTTCATACCAATATTGACATTCCTTCTAAAAAAGGAATCCCTCAAAATACCCTTCTTAATCCTATTTTTGGGCCTCAAAAGAATTCTCAAAAGCCGCTTCAACATTTCGCATAAATCCCTTGTATTTGGCTCTTTGAACAGGACTATTTTTAAAAGCGTGTTTAAAATCTTCCGGGGTTAAAACTTTTAAGGCTTGCAATGAAGGCACAAAAGCTTGAGGACGAGGCTGAAAATAAGAAAGATTGGGCACCAAAGCTTTTTCATTCCAAGGACAAACCTGCTGACAAATATCACATCCAAAAATATGCTTTCCAATCATTGATTTTTCTTTCTTCGAAAACTCGCCCCGCTTTTCATTCGTCAAATACGCAATACAGCGCGCGGCATCCAGCTCATAGGCGGATAAAGCTTGAGTTGGACAAGCATCCAAACATCGAGTGCAAGACCCACAATGGTCGAACTGCGCCACATCCCTTTCGAGATCGATATTGAGCAGTACTTCTCCTAAAAAAAGATAGGAACCAAACTGGGGATGAATGACACACGTGTTTTTTCCAATCCATCCAATCCCAGCTTGCTCCGCAAAACTTCTTTCTAAAAGAGGACCTGTATCTACAACCACTCGCCCTTGGGCATCTGCAATCAGGGCTTGAATTTGAGAAAGCACATTTTCCAGTTTTTCTTTCATCACCCCATGATAGTCTTCTCCCCAAGCATAATTAGAAATCGTCCCTTTTTCCCTCGGAACACACGAAGGATTTTCAAAAGAAGTCTTGTAACTTAACGCGCAACATAGAATAGTTTTAGCCTCTGGATAAAAAGACCTAGGGTTTTTCTTTTTTTCCAAATGTCTTTGTAAGTACTCCATTTGTCCACCCAATCCTTTTTGAAGCCATATTTCATAAAACTTTAGATGCCGATCTTGCGGCTCAAGTGAGGAAACCCCTACCAAATGAAATCCCTGAGCGAAAGCCATGGCTTTTATTTTTTCCGTTAACTCTTTTTTATTGGGCATAGATAATTTTTCCACCCACAACCGTCATCTGTGTTTTCACATCAAAAAATTCTTTTGGATGAAGATTAAAAATATCCTTAGATAAAACTACAAAATCAGCCAACTTTCCCACCTCTAAACTTCCCTTTATGTTCTCTGAAAACTCAGCATAGGCGCCACCTAAAGTATACATATGGATCGCCTCTCGAATGCTGAGGCGCTGTTCTCTTCTTGCCGTGGCCGCGTAGATTCCCCACAGAGGTTGATGGGGCTCAATCGGGGCATCGGATCCCCCACGCGGCCCAAACGAGATTCTAACCCGGGACCATCTGAAAGGGCATGCCAAGGCTGCATCGAGGCAATAACTCCCAGGCGCTTCATCAGGGACAAAGCCTCACGATTTAAAACTTCCACATGTTCTAACCGAATTCTTTTATGATGCAGCTCTTGGGGCGTATATTTCGAAGCTAACACTTGTAAAAGCCACAGACTAGCCTGATCCCCCAACGTATGAAAAATTAATTGGAAGCGTTTTTGAAACGCAGAGCGTACACGTTCCAAAAGCTCTTTTTCCTGCCATAAGGAATCCCCAGCCCACTGAGGCATGTCGCCATAGGGTTGGGACAGCCAAGCCCCGCGGGATCCCAACGCTCCATCGATAAATAATTTTTGCGCCCGAATCGTCAAATGATGATGAAATAAATTCACTTGAGGGATAGGAAATTCTTCAAGAGCTTCTTCTCCAAAGAGAGCGCCATAAACTCTCAAGTCATATTTTTTAGATCGCATTAACTCTATGAGCACTTCAAGTGGAAGTCTCTGCATAGCCATATCATGAACAGAAGTAATTCCTTCACGAATACAAGCCTGCATGGCATATAAAAGCGCTTCTTTCACTTTTTGGAAAGAAAGTTGGGGACGGTGTCGAAAAATCACATCCATGTCCTGATCCGCCAAATATCCCGTAGGATGACTCTGATGCAACCTGGCTTTTTTTAAAAGACAAGAATTGGCCCACATCGCGTGTTCATCTTTTCTTCTGACAAGAATAGAAATACGGGAGGAAATCTGGTCTAAAATCCGGGCTGTTAAAGGGCAGAATTCTTTCCAACGCTCAGGATCAAATCCATAGGCCTCTAACCATCCCTTTCGAACCCTGTCTTTTTTTCGACCTAACGCTTTCTTCAGCGCACTCTTTAATTCATCGGGAGAACGACATGGGCTGACATCCACCTCAAATTTTCTCTGCCCCAAAAGCATGAGGTGCACATGAGCATCAATCCATCCCGGAACAACTCGTTTCCTATTAAGATCAATCTTTTTTTGAACTAAAAGATGACGATCTGGAGCCCCGGCTCCCAAGGCACAAATCCAGCCGTCTCGTACTGCCAGCCAATTTATTTTTCTCTGATCAAAAGGAGAGACAGAAAAATTTCCATTATAGAAAAGAACATCAGCTCTCATAACCGCAGTTTTTGTTTCATTAAAAAAGCAGCGCCTAAAAGACCCGCGTCATCTCCTAATTTTGACTGAACAATTCTTAAATGCTGACGGGGACCTTTCATGGCAGATTCTTGCGCGATACGATGACAAGAGGGATAAAAAAATTGAAAAGCTTGAGACAATCGTCCTGCCAAAATAAAAAGATCAATATTTAAAAGATTTGCCACACTGCCAATGCCTCTTCCCAAGCACTCTCCCATGTGTTCAAAAGCGCTCAATGCAATGGGATTTCCCCGGGAGGCCATCTGATAGAGCTCTTGAGCTTTATACCCTGTCTTTTTTTGAAGCGCTGTAGCTGACACGAATGCCTCTAGACACCCATGGTTTCCACAGCAACAAGGAGTTTTTCCTGAAAAATCAATTTTAAGATGCCCCATTTCACTGGCCATCCCTCTCACACCTTTCCAAAGTTCTCGGTTTAAAAACAAACCACTTCCAATGCCGGTGCCCAACGTTAAACAACAAAAGGAAGGCTCCTCTTTCCCCTGTCCCAGCCAAACTTCTCCTAAAAGCGCGCAGTTGGCATCATTCTCTAAAACCCAAGGGATAGAAAGAAAAGAAAGGCCTTGATCTACATGAACTCCATTTAAAAAAGGAAGATGAGGAGCATCCTGTACTTTTCCAGTTTGTTTGTCTATCACAATGGGCAAAGCCAAAGCCACACCTTCACATAAATTCTTTTTTAGACTGTCAGTAATTCTCTCTTTTAAGGTTTGAAAAAATTCATCTGAAGAAATATTACGATGGCTTGGATACGTAACTTTTTCTAAAATTTTTCCTTTAGAATTGATGGCGGCAAATCGCTGGTGGGTTCCTCCCACATCAATGGCAAGAAGGGTTTCCATAGGCTAAAAAGTTTTTAAGAATTTTTTTTCCTTCCGGAGTCAAAATAGACTCAGGATGAAACTGAACTCCTTCGATAGGATAGCTTGAATGGCGAAGCGCCATAGGAATCCGATCGTTCGTAAACGCGGAGATCTCAAAATA
>JACPST010000198.1 GCA_016193165.1 Deltaproteobacteria bacterium | reverse complement strand
CCAGCAGCAGAAAAAACTGCACAAAATTTAACTCGTTGCGCGACGAGTACTTTGGTTAAAAAGGAGGCAATAAAGCCTTTAACCTCTAAACGTTTTAAAATTGAATTTAGTGCTTCAGAAAACTTAGCCAAAAAGATTCAAAGGGCAAAAGAAATCTTAAGACACCAATATCCTCAAGGAAAATTGGAAGATATTCTTGATGAAGCTTTAGAGCTTTTACTTGAGAAAAAAGATCCAGAGAGAAAAGTACAGAGGGAGCAACGGATCAAAAAAGAAGTTCGTCAGAAAGAATCAAGCAGGTTATCTGGAAGAGAGATGAAGGACGATGTTCCTATGTAAGTCCAGAGGGAAAACACTGTGGAGAGAAAAACTTTTTAGAAATGGATCATATTCATCCACGAGGGTTAGGTGGGAACTCTACTCTTGAAAATTTACGTTTGCTTTGCCGAACACACAACCAATGGCGAGCAGAAAAGACGTTTGGGTCACTTTTTTGTTAGCAACAATACTCTCATGAGATACCTCTCTAAATGGAAAATCACACATTACCTGCTCACTTCCCGCGCAGCAAAGAGAAAAAAATGGCAAGAACAATGATTCCCGCGGCAAAAAGCAGAGTATCATGATAACCGCTCATAAAAAGTGAACTCGGTATGTCATGAGCAGAAAAATGGCGCCCCAGCCCATCATGCGCCTTCACGCGGAAGGTAAAAATAAGGGTTGCTAAAAAAACACCTCCCATGAGCCCCCAGGTACGCATCGTAGCAATGAGCGCCGATGCTGTCCCGAGCTGCTGTTTGGATACCCCTCCCATCAAAGCGCTATTATTTGGAGCTTGAAAGAGGCCTGAAGCAAATCCTAGACACAGAAGTTTTAAAATCACATCTTTGGAATTTGAAATCTCCGTTAACTGGGCAATCCACACATAAATTACAGCCGATAAACAAAGTCCCACAGGAGATAAAATCCTTGATCCCACATGGTCAGAAAGCCAACCACTCATGGGCATCATGACCGCAAAGGCCGCTGAAAAGGCCATCATCGTAAGCCCAACTTTTTGAGGAGAAAAATGAAGAACTTCGGCTAAATAAAATGGGGTTAAAAAATATAAGATAAAAAGAGAAACAAAATAAAAAAATAAAGAAAGATTTCCTCCAATAAAAAAACGATTTTTAAAAAGCAACCATTCAAATTTGAGAACTTCCGTATGTTTTTCATCCTCCTTTAAAAACTTCTCAGAAAGAAAAAATCCAATAATTCCCACGGGAAGATTTACAAAAAAAATAGATCGCCATGAAAAATAATGTGTCAAAATTCCTCCCACAGGAGCCCCCAACATAAGCCCCAAAGACACGCACATCCCCATGAGTCCCATGGCCTTCCCTCGCTCAGAGGCAGGAAACGCGTCAACCAACAGCGCCGGAGCAATGGAAATAAAAATAGCTCCCCCCATACCCTGCAAGACGCGGCAAAAAATGAGCTGATACACATTTTGAGTGATCGCGCAAAAAACAGAGCTAAAGATAAAAGCCAAGATCCCGATTCTAAAGAGTCTCTTTTTTCCCCATCGATCTCCCAAAATACCTAAAGGAAGCAAAAGAAGTCCTAACGCCAAAAGATATCCAGTCACCACCCACTCCGCCTCCGTTAAAAGAGCATTGAAGTAGCGCGCGATCGTAGGTAAAGAAACATTGACCGCGCTGGAATCAAACGTGGCCATCAGCGGCCCGAAAGCCACGGCAATGAAAGAGAGCCATTTCTGAGAAAATGATTTCACAAAAAATTTCTAAAGAAGTCTTCGGTGTTCAATGAGAAGACAGCGATCCATCACTACTTTAAGACCCGCGGCCTTTGCTTTTTCTGAGGCTTGAGGATGAACCAATCCCAGCTGCATCCAAACTACTTTTGCTTTAACCCGAATGGCCTCATCTATAATTTCAGGAATGAATTCTACTTTGCGAAAGACGTCAACGATATCCACAGGAACAGGGATTTCAGATAAAGAAGCATATGCCTTTTCACCCAGGATTTGATCCGTACCCGGACGTACGGGAATAATTTTATACCCTTTGCTTTGTAAATAACGTGCAACTTCAAAGCTAGGCTTATCCGGATCTGGCGAAAGTCCAACCACAGCAATCGTTTTAAACTGCGTAAGCATCTCTTTAATGAGCTTGTCTTCATTTTGAGTATTTGACATATTGACTCCTTAATAGCATGAAATAGGCCCATGTCTCAAGCATTTCAAAACATTCTTGTGGTTGCCCACAGCAATATTGGAGATGTCCTCCACAATATAGCTGTGCTTAAACCTTTAAAGAAAACGTTTCCAAACGCCTCTGTGACCGTTTTAACCTCTTCTATTGGAAAAACTATTTTAGAAGGAAATCCTACTATCACTCAAATTTTAATTTTTGATCGGTTTGGACGACAAAAAAATATAAAAGAACAACTTAAATTGATTTGGCAGCTTCGAAAGCAAAGATTTGATCTTGTCATTAATTTAAAAAGTGGTTCTTATCTCCCTTATCTCTTAGCGCCTGCGACCCTCTGGAGCATTCGATCAGAAGACTTAGCATTGGAAAGCAAAAGAACAATGCATGCCATCGATCTTTATCTAAATGTTCTTCGACACCGAGGCATTGCTGTATCTCCTGCGGATCTGGATCTTAAGATTTCATATTCTTCAGAAGACGAACAAAAGATAAATATTCTTCTTAAAAACGAAGGCTATGATTTTCAAAAACCCATTGTGGTCATAGCTCCTTTTTCCTCATGGCATGCCAAAGAACTTTCACCTTTGATCCTAGGGGAATTGGTAAAAAAACTTTCCACCGCGCATCAAATGCAAGGGGTATTTATCGGAGGCAAACCAGATCAAACTAAAATGGAGACTCTAAAATCTTATAAAGACTATTTCTTAAACCTTGTTGGAAAAACAACCCTAAAAGAACTGGCCGCGCTCTATACCAAAGCCCGGCTCGCCATCGGCTGCGACAGTGGCCCGTTTCACTTGGCCACAAACATGGGCACACCCGCATTAGGAATTTTTGGCGCTACGCCTCATTTCCGCGGCAGGCCCTATTTCACGCCCACTCAGTATGTTTCTTGCGACATTAACTTAGGGTGCAACCCATGTGTCCCGGGCCCTCATTTTTTGGCCTGCAAAGTGTGGACATCCCCCACTCCTTGCATGGCAGCCATTTCATTTGAAACGGTATATCAAAAAGTAAAAGAACTCATTAAAGTTTAATCAGCAGTCAGAGT
>JACPST010000195.1 GCA_016193165.1 Deltaproteobacteria bacterium | reverse complement strand
GAGTTTACCATGTGGGTATTTGTGTCGGAGGAGTTCCTTGGCTCTCTCAATCAGCTTTGCCACCTCTTCATCTGCCACAAACTCTATCTTTACTCTTCTTACTTCTTCTTTTGGTTCAGATGGCGTTACATCTGTGCCAGAAGGAGAAAAAGACATTTCTAAGGATGTCTTTTTTTCCTTCTGGCTGACCTCTTCTGAAAAACTATCTTGCTTAAGTTCTGGGCACTTTAGTTCCGCCGCGGAACTTGATTTTATCACAGGCAATCTTCGTATCTTATCTTTATTGATTTCTACTTTATGAGAAAGTTGAGTCAAAAGTTCTTCCACTTCTTCTTTTGTCTTTCCTAAGGAGGCATGTATCAAGGATTGTAATTTCTCTCCTGTAGCAAAAGGTTCTATGAGACTTATCGTTGTTAAATTAAGTTTCGCTTCTTTAAGATAAATGAGAACTTTGGGTTCTCTTTGTACAAGCTTAGCTGCTTGAACTCTCCTATAGGCAGCTGCTTTTGAGTAATGATATTTTTCAACCAAGAAGTTAAATAAGCTTGAATACCCAGCTTCGGCATAAAGTTTGGCTGCCCAGATGTGAGATAAATAAGAAATCACTTCCGAAATAGCTTCTCTTTCTTTTAAAACGGCTAAAGAAAAATCTTCCATTAATTTTTTATTATTTTGATTCATATAAAAATACCTCCTTTTTGAATCAAAAGCACTCTAGCACAGGTTTTAAAAAGGGCTTTTTGAAGGGGCAGAAAGTAGAATTAAAATAGCCCTGAACCTCCATTAAAAGCTCATACGTGAATTAAAAGAGCAGAGTTCAAATTCCAGAGATTTTTGTCAGAAAAACACTTACATTTACCGAATAGAAGCCTTCTGGATCTGTCAAGAAAAATAACTACCCCCAAAAAAAACTTGCAATTTTCTGGGGGGGGTAGTTATTTTTGGTAGTTACTTGGCAGATGGTCTGTTGAGTTACTAAAAAACGATATTAAAAAAGGAGTTATAAAATGAAAAGAGTTTTTTTATTTGGTATCAGTGCTCTGTTCTTGGTCACAAACGCTTTTGCACTGGATCTATCCAGTTTTTCCGGTACATGGAAACTTTCTGGAGAAAATGGTCCCGATGAACTTAATATTAGTTTAAAAGAGGGTGTTTTAGGTGTGAAAGGTTTACTAGAAGATGATTTGAAAAATATGGAAATCCCAAGCAAGGGTGAAATAACGTTTGAAGGAATACCAGTGACTTTTACTTCGGGAAGTTATGATGATAAAACACTTATCATCCACACGACCTTTCACTCATCGAAAGTAAGTGCGGCTCCGGATATGGTATTTGCTATTTCACTAAAAATTGACGAAAAAACAAAAAAATTGCAAGTACAAACAGCGGGGATCGGTTTTAGTTCCGATCGTGGTTTAACCGCTGAAGTAGAATCTTTTTCATACGATAAACAAAAGTAAGTAAAGATCTAAAAATATCGGATGTGCTTTCATATTTGGAAAAAGGGCCGATTATTGTTCGGCCCTTTTATTTTCCATACTATCAACGAATACCAATAACCAATTATTTTTCTCTCACCTATTTGGGACATGTCCGCATACCCCATTCGTTGGTGCCTATGATTTTTCTAAAAAGAACAAAGATAAAAACTACGTTGATGGAATAATTTAACGCAAAAAATATTTGATCGCGAGGAATCCGCCGATGAGCAGCGCAAAAAAGACAAAGGTAAGAAGATTAAAATATTTATCGATAAAGGCCTTAATCGGGCGGCCAAAAAAGTAAATGAGGGTTGCGACGAGAAAAAAACGAGCGGAGCGGCTTAAAACAGACGCAATGACAAAGACTCCAAAATGGATATCAAATGCTCCTGAGGCAATGGTAAAAAGTTTATAAGGAATGGGTGTAAATCCCGCAATCGCCACTGCCCAAGCATCATATTTTTGAAAAAGCGCTTGAACAACCTCATATTTGGTTTGTAATCCATACATACGAAGAATAGGCCAACCGATGATATCCATTAAAAAAAGACCAATCCCATAGCCTGCGATGCCTCCTAATACAGATCCGATTGAGGAAATAAACGCGTAATAAAAAGATTTTAAAGGTCTTGAAATACTGAGCGCAATTTGAAGCACATCCGGAGGAACGGGAAAAAAGGAAGACTCCGCAAATGAAATTCCAAACAGCGCTGGCACCCCATAAGGAGTGTGCGCCCAATGCAAAACCCAGTCATACAGTCTTTTTAATTTTTTCATAAATGCTGTTAAATCTCCATTTTTTAAGTTTATTGAGTGTGAGATGGTGCGTCGCATCGATATGAAGCGGCGTAATAGAAACATATTTATGATCTACAGCTTTGCAATCGGTATCTTCAGCCTTATCGTCGTATCCTAAATACTTTCCTCCCAGCCAGTAGTAATTTTTCCCTCTGGGATCTTTTTGTTCGATGATGGTATCTGCGTAATACCGAAATCCCGTTTTTACAATTTTAATGCCTCGAATATCTCGAGCTGGGATATTAGGGACATTCACATTTAAGAGGACTTGAGGAGGAATCCCTTTTTTAAGAGCAAGCTCTGCAACAAAATAGGCCACTTCTGCTGCCACATGAAAATCCATCCCATTGTCTTTATCACTGGAAGTGTCCAAGGAAATAGCGATGGAAGGAATTTTTAAGAATGTCGCTTCCCTGGCCGCGGCTACGGTTCCAGAATAGTGGATATCATTTCCCAAATTAGGGCCGCGATTAATCCCCGAAACCACCAAATCCAGAGTTTTT
>JACPST010000194.1 GCA_016193165.1 Deltaproteobacteria bacterium | reverse complement strand
TGGATCCCCGCCTTCGCGGGGATGACAACCTCAGGATGGCCACAATATCTTCCGGTATGAAGCTCAACCATTTGCGCACCTGTTTTTTTCGACACTTCGATTTGTTTTTGATCTGGGTCAATGAATAACGAAACTTGAATTCCTTTTTCATTAAGTCTCAACACGGCATTTTTGACGGGCTCAAAAAGAGATACAACGTTCAGCCCTCCTTCCGTCGTTACTTCTTGCCGTTTTTCGGGAACAAGACAAACAGAGTTAGGCCGAAGATTACAAGCAATCTCAATCATCTCTTCTGTCACAGCCATTTCTAAATTAAGGCGAGTCTGGATGGTTTCTCTTAAAATCCTGACATCTTGATCTTGAATGTGGCGTCTATCTTCTCTTAAATGAACGGTAATAGAATCTGCGCCTGCCAGCTCACAAATACCAGCCGCAAGAACAGGTTCTGGAAATTTTGTTCCCCGAAGTTGCCTGAGAGTTGCCACATGGTCAATATTGACACCGAGAAGCGCCATGAGATTATCCCAATTCTCTCTTCAAACTTTCAGCCACATCTAGAGCCAAAAGCTCTATTTCTTTAAGGCACTCCCCTTCCACCATCACCCGGACTAAATTTTCCGTCCCAGAATATCGTACCAGGATTCTTCCGCGGTGCAAAAGTTTTTGTTGGACAGCTTGAATTTTTTCATATGCTTTTAAAGATTCTAAAGGGGATTTGTGGGACACGGAAATATTTAGAAGCACTTGAGGGACTTTATGCATCACTTGAGAAAGCTCATAAAGCGATTTTCCATTTCTTTGCAAAACAGCCAAAAGCTGAAGCGCGGACACAAGCCCGTCTCCTGTGGAATTAAAATCTAAAAATACCAAATGCCCGCATTGCTCTCCTCCAAAATTATAGCCTTGCTGTCTCATGGCTTCTACGACATAGCGATCGCCCACATCGGTACGAATGAGTCCTATCTTTTCTCGATGAAAAAGCTGCTCAAGCCCAAAATTACTCATCTGGGTGGACACAACGGTATTTTTAGAAAGCTTTCCTTTCCGAGAAAGCTCTAGCCCGCAAATCGCCATTACAAAATCTCCATCTCTCACTTCTCCTTTTTCATCAACTAAAATGAGACGATCGGCATCTCCATCCAGCGCAATTCCAATATCGGCTTTTTCTTCTAAAACAACTTTTTGAAGACGTTCAGGATGAAGCGCTCCACAGCGATCATTAATATTTTTGCCATTGGGTTCATTATTTAAAATAATGAGATCCGCGTCGAGCTCTTCAAAAACAAGCGGCGCCACTTTATACGCGGCTCCATGAGCACAATCTAAAACAATTTTTAAACCCTTCAGAGTTTGCTTTTTGGGAAATGTATTTTTTAAAAACTCAACATAGCGTCCGGAAGCATCGGCAATCTGCTCGGCCTCACCGACTTTAGCGCCTGTGGGCGCTGGCTCACTAAAATTTTGAGTCTCCACCATCGCTTCAATTTTTCGCTCCCAGTCATCTGGAATCTTATAGCCTTCAGGAGAAAAAATCTTAATTCCATTGTCTTGATAAGAATTATGAGAGGCGGAAATAACAATTCCCGCATCCGCTCTCATTCCAAAAGTAATAAAAGCCACACCCGGGGTTGGAATTTCTCCCGCCAGCCGCACCAAGCCTCCTTGAGAACAAATCCCGGCGGACAGCGCGCTTTCAATCATGGGACCAGAGATTCGCGTATCTCGACCAATGACGACTTTAATAGTTTTAGTGTGATTTAACTCTTCTCGTAAAAGAGTGACCATGGCCTTGCCCACCTTTACCAGTGTCAAAGGCTCAATGGGGAATACATTGGCAACACCTCGAATCCCATCTGTTCCAAAAAGTTTTTTGGACTTCATAAAATTTTTGTACCTTATTTCCTTAAAACTTCAACACGAATCTTTACTTTATCATCTTTGATATTTAAAAAAGAAAGCTGTGGATCTCCATGAATAAGTCCAATTTCAAAAGTTTGGGTTTTGGTCACTTGCCTCATATCAAATACCGTTGTTAAAATATGAGAAAGCGCGCTTACTTTACTTTCAGGCCCAGAAACTTCTACCTCGGCAGGCTCAAGAGAAACACGCTTCATTTGACTTTCAATGGCGGAAGTCCCCGCGCGATTGAGCTTAATTGGAATTTTTTTCACCAACACCTTCTCTAATTGAGGATACAAAGTCGAAGGCATAATACCAGAAACCAAAATTCCTCGATCCAGCCCCAGTTGTCTGGGATTAATACGTACGCGCGACGGTCCCGCGGAAGCTCCCGTTAAATCCACTTTGTAATAAAAATCTTGTCCTCGAATAAATCCCATAATCGATTTTGGGCCGGATAAAATTATTTCAAATTCAAAGGGAACCTCATTCACAATCATCATATTTTCAGGGGTCACATATTCAATCTTTCCTCGTTTTGAAATTTGGAGAGACTCTCCAGCCACTAAAATAAAAAGGGTCAATGTAATAAAAGCGGCAATGAGCTTTAAAGAAAGATTTTTAAATAAAGCTTTTTTAAAAGCTGTAAGAACTATGGCTGTAATTTTATGGTGACGAATTTTCATTTTTCTCCAAAAGTCCTAAAATAGCATAAAGCATTGTTTTTTGATCCATCCCTTTTCGGACTTTTCCTTCTACAATTAAAGACACCTCGGATGTTTCTTCCGAAACCACAATCACCAAGGCATCCGTTTGCTCAGAAAGCCCTAATGCCGCGCGATGCCGGGAACCATATTGCTTAGGAAGATTAGGCGTTTGTGTCTGAGGCAAAAAGCATCCAGCTGCCGTAATCCGCCCTTCTTGAATAATTACAGCTCCATCATGAATGGGGCCATACGGTAAAAAGATACTGACTAAAAGATCACTATCAACATTGGCATCAAGCTTAATTCCTTCTTCGATAAAATTTCGAAGACCTGTTTCTCGCTCAAGGGCAATAATAGCTCCGATTCTTTTTTCAGCCATTGAATAAGCTGCTTTTAAAACAGTATCTATAATTTGAACATCTGGAATTTTTCCTTGAACTGAGAAAAAAGGATTTTTTCCTACATGAGCTAATGCCCGCCTGATATCATCTTGAAAAATGATGATGACAATGAGCACCAAGGGACTCAAAAGTTCTTTCAAAAGAACATAAAGCGTATAGAATCCCAAATTTTTAGAAAGCAAAAATACAACAATCACAATCCCAAATCCGGTTAGAATTTGAATGGCCCGAGTTCCTTTAATCAGAAGAAAAATACGATAGATAAGATAGTAGATAATGACAAAATCAAAGAAATCTTGCCACCTCAGATGTTGAAATAAGGAGGGTAAGTATTCCATTCTTTTGTTATCCCGAAGGAGGCGGAGGATCTCCTTTCTTCATAAGCTGGGCCGCCATCGTAAGCGCACGTTTGGTCTCACAAACATCATGCGCTCTAAAATACGTCGCCCCTTTTTGATAGGCCCAAGCCGCAGTCATAAGGCTCCCAGCCAAACGCTCTTCCGGTCCCCTGTCCTTTTGTATTTTTCCAATAAATGATTTTCGTGAGGTCCCAATCATCAGGGGCCGCCCCAACTCTAAAAATAAATCAAACTCTCTTAAAATTTGAAGATTGTGTTCCACAGATTTCCCAAATCCAATCCCTGGATCTAAAATAATTTTATCCTTTGAAATGCCTTTTTCAAGCCCCAGATCCATTTGTTTTTTAAAAAAAGCCATGATGTCGCGCGTCACATTCTCATACATAGGATTTTTTTGCATATCCTTCGGTGTCCCTTGAATATGTGAAAGAATGACATTCACTTTTCCTTTCGAAACCACAGAGGGCATCTGTGGATCCATCGTAAACCCACTGATGTCATTGACGAGTGAGGCTCCTGCCCCAATGGCTCTTTGAGCCACTTCTGATTTAGTGGTATCAATCGACAGTGGAACACACACCTCTCTTGCCAATCGTTCAATGACAGGAATCACCCGTTTGATTTCTTCTTGGCATTCTACTCGTTTAGAACCGGGCCGCGTTGATTCTCCACCGACGTCCAAAATATCGGCCCCTTCCTCAACCATTTTGAGCGCCCGCTCAAAGGCTTTCTCTTCCACGTGATATCGCCCTCCATCATAAAAAGAATCTGGAGTGACATTTAAAATCCCAACAACATAAAACTTCATGCTTTATGATTTTTCTTTTTCCTCAGTTGTCTCTGTCTGTTTTTTTGATATCTGCGCCGGGGCAGACGGTTGGACACCTCCCTTGTCTTTATTTTTAAATTTCTTAGGAATTACTTTTCCAGAAGAAATCATTTCTACCTCATTGGCATCCAACGTTTCATATTCCAAAAGAGCATTGGCTAAATTATGCAAGATATTCATTTTCTCAGTTAAAATTTTCTTAGCCCGAGCATAATTTCGAGTAATGAAATCCTTAATTTCTTCATCAATCATGATAGAAGTTTGCTCACTATAGGTGGGCTTATGACCAAACTCTTTTCCTAAAAAGATTTGTTCTTCTTTTTTCCCAAACGTTACCGTTCCCAGCCTCTCACTCATTCCCCATTCGCAGACCATTTTTCGAGCCAGTTCCGTCGCGTTTTCAAAGTCATTCGCCGCTCCAGAAGTCATGTGTCCTAAAACCAGCTCTTCCGCGATGCGCCCCCCCATCATCACTGCAATTTGATTTTCCGCATATTCTTTTGAAACCATAAAACGATCATCTTGAGGAAGCATTTGAGTCAACCCCAATGCCATTCCTCTGGGAATAATCGTCACTTTATGCACAGGATCTGTCCCAGGAATAGAAGTCGCCACCAAGGTGTGCCCGGCCTCATGATAGGCTGTGTTTCGTTTTTGTTCTTCAGTCATAATAAGACTTCGTCTCGCAGAGCCCATCATAACCTTATCTTTGGCTTCTTCAAAATTAGCCTGAGTTAGATGTTCTTGATTGTAGCGGGAAGCGGCCAGAGCAGCTTCATTGACTAAATTTTCAAGATCGGCTCCTGAAAAGCCGGGTGTTCCCCGAGCAATCAGTTTTAAATCCACATCAGCCCCCAGAGGAGTTCGCTTGCTATGGACTTTTAAAATACCTTCTCGCCCTCCCACATCTGGAATGGCCACAACGACACGTCGGTCAAATCGGCCGGGTCGCAAAAGCGCTGGATCTAACACATCCGGACGGTTGGTTGCGGCAATCAAAATCACACCTTCGTTGGACTCAAATCCATCCATCTCAACAAGCAGTTGATTTAAGGTTTGCTCCCGTTCGTCGTGTCCACCCCCTAATCCTGCTCCACGATTGCGTCCCACGGCATCAATTTCATCAATAAAGATAATACAAGGCGCATTTTTCTTTCCTTGCTCAAAAAGATCTCGCACACGGGAAGCCCCCACCCCCACAAACATCTCCACAAAATCAGAGCCGCTGATACTAAAAAATGGAGCCCCTGCTTCTCCCGCAATCGCACGCGCCAAAAGCGTTTTTCCTGTTCCTGGAGGTCCCATGAGAAGCACTCCTTTGGGAATTCTACCACCGAGACGAGTAAACTTTTTGGGATCTTTTAAAAACTCAATAATTTCTTGAAGCTCATCTTTGGCTTCATCAATTCCCGCGACAT
>JACPST010000193.1 GCA_016193165.1 Deltaproteobacteria bacterium | reverse complement strand
TTGGAGTCATGAAAGTGGAAGGGGTTATTTATGATTCAGAGCCCGTTTTAAAAGCACTCCAAAAATTCAAAGAATCAAATCACATTAAGGCCATTATTGTTCGCATTGATTCTCCAGGCGGAGTTGTGGGAGCGTCTCAAGAAATTTATAGTGAGCTTAAAAAAATGAGAGTATCCAAAAAAGTCATTGCTTCCTTGGGATCTTTGGGAGCTTCTGGAGCTTATTATATTGCGTGTGGGGCAGATAAGATTGTGGCAAATCCTGGGACTCTTACGGGAAGTATCGGGGTGATCATGGAATTTGCAAATCTCCAAAAGCTTTATCAATGGGCCAAGATGGATCATACGGTCATTAAAAGCGGAAGATATAAAGATGTGGGATCTCCTTTGCGTCCCATGAATCCCGATGAAAAAGAATTACTAAATCATTTGGTTAAAAATGTGCATCAGCAATTTAAGGGAGTTGTTTTGGCAGAAAGAAAAATTGCGTTCGCCAATGTAGAGACGGTAACGGATGGAAGAGTTTTTACGGGAGAAGAAGCAAAACAATTAGGCCTTGTGGATCAGTTAGGGAACTTTCAAGATGCGATTGAAGTTGCAAAAGAATTAGCAGGCTTAAAGGGAAAGCCTGAGCTGGTCTATCCGCCTAAAGAGAAAATGCCTTTGTGGAAATATTTTATTGGAGAAACAACGACTCGTTTGGTGGATTCTTTTTTAACGCGTGAAACTGTTTTTTCTCCTCTTCTTTATCTGATGCCGCTTTCAGCATCGTAGGAAACGATATGCAACAGTTATGGGCTCCCTGGCGTATTGAATATATTCAAAACATTCGGCAAAAAAAAGAAAAAGGCTGTATTTTTTGCCTCTATCCTAAAAAAAAGGATCAATCCAAAGCTTTAATTTTGGCGCAAACCCCACTATCTTTTGTGATTTTAAATAAATTTCCCTATAGTAATGGCCATCTCATGGTTGTCCCCAAGCGCCATGTGAGCCAGGTAGAGGAGTTAAATTCAGAAGAGGGATTAGATCTTTTTTTGGTAAAACAAAAAGTAGTAGAAATTCTTAGAAGAGTTTTTAAACCTGAAGGATTTAATATTGGAATGAATGTTGGAAAAGCAGCTGGGGCAGGAATTGATAAACACTTGCATTATCACATTGTCCCACGATGGCTTGGTGACACAAATTTTATGCCTGTCCTGGCACACTCGAAGGTTATTTCTGAAGGGCTTGATAAAACCTATAAAAAACTTTCTCCCTACTTTAAAAAGTAAAAAATAACGTGGCTTCTTCTGCTCGCCAAACGGCACTCTTTATTTTGCGCGATGTCCGTTTAGGTCGAAAATCAAGTTCTGCGCTGGATGAGCATTTAGAGAGGAATCCTAAAGATCGCGCTTTCATTTCAGAGTTGGTCTATGGGGTCTTAAGATGGCAGGGACGATTAGATGGAATCATTGGTCGTCTGAGTTCTCAGCCTTTGTCCATGCTTTCTCCTTTGGTTTTAGATGTTTTACGATTAGGGATTTATCAGCTCTTTTTTTTAGATACTGTTGCGTCTTATGCTGCTGTGCATGAAACCGTAGAGCTTGTGAAAAAAAGTTCTGCCAAAAAAAAAGTTGAACAAAAGGCAGTGAGCTTTGTCAATGCTCTGCTCAGAGAAGCTCAGCGCCAACAAGCAAAGATTCAAACCTGGTTTAGCCAAAAGAAAACAGCTGAGCAAATTGCTGTGACCTTGTCTCATCCTTTATGGCTTGTTCAAAAGTGGGTTAAAGAAGTGGGCTTGGGTCAATCCATTCAAATTTGTGAAGCAAATAATGAGATTGCTCCTTTGTGCTTAAGAGTGAATCCATTGAAATGTAATCGGGAGACTCTCCTAGAACTTTTTAAAAAAGAGATGCCGGATTTAGACATTCATCAAACCCTCTGCGCGCCCAATGGCATTTTTTTGTTTAAGGCAGGTTCTGTAAGAAAACTTCCCGGGTATACATCGGGATATTTTCAAGTCCAAGATGAAACTTCTCAACTGGTGGCGTTGGTTGTGGCTCCTAAGGCTCAAGAAAAAATTTTAGATGCTTGTGCTGCTCCGGGTGGAAAAACAACCCATTTGGCGGAGCTCATGAAAGATCAGGGAGAAATTTTTGCGTTGGATCGAGAGAAAGGAAAGCTAAGGCCGATCCTCCAAAACAGTGAGAGATTGGGGCTAACATCCATTCATCCTTTGCATCAAGATTTTTTAAAATGGAAGCCTCCTGTTTTATTTGATCGCGTGTTGGTCGATGCTCCGTGTTCAGCTTTAGGAGTTCTTCGACGAAGACCTGAGGCTAAGTGGAATAGGACGTTGGATCAAATCAAATCTTTAGCTGATCTTCAGCTTTCGTTGCTTCTCAAGGCAGATGAAGTTTTAAAACCTCAAGGAGTTCTTGTGTATTCTGTGTGTACCTTTACGCCTGAGGAAACCCACGAAGTGGTAAAGAAATTCTTAAGCCAAAACCCTCATTTTAAATTAGATTCTATCAAACCTTATCTTCCACCTGCTTGCGAACCCTTTCTCAACTCCAATGGCACTATGACCATTCTCCCATTTAAAAATGGTATAGATGGTTACTTTATAGCCAGATTTATTAAGACCTAAGTTTGTCGCAAATTTCAGGGGCTGTTCAAAAAATGAGCGTTCCTTCTCATTAAAGTTTTAATGAGAGCCTTCCGATAGGATATATGGATTTTGAAGGAGGGTTTAGGGTATGGCAAAAATATTGATTGTGGAAGACGAGGCAGAAGATTTTGAGCGTATAGCAGTATTTCTAAAAAATAAGGGATTTCAAATAGTTGGCGCAAAAAATGGCTATGAGGGGATCTATCAATTTGACAAGGAATCGCCAGATCTGGTTGTTTTAGATTGGAATATGCCTGGACTTGCGGGTATTGAAGTGTGCAGAACAATTAAAGAAAAGAAAAAACAAGTTCCTATTGTGATCCTTACCATTCAACCTCAGCTTCAACATAAAAGGGAGGGCTTTCAGGCAGGATGCGATGACTACTTGGTGAAACCGTGTGATATGAATGAACTCTTGGCGCGCATACAATATTTATTGGGCAAAATCCAAAAGCCGGTTCTTCAAAAGCTGACCTATGGGGATATTCTA
>JACPST010000204.1 GCA_016193165.1 Deltaproteobacteria bacterium | reverse complement strand
CATCCGGCTGTTTTTAAAGCTGTGAAATATGATACCGAAAAACTTTCGGGGTTTGCCTTTGGTGTAGGTGTGGAGCGATTGGCCATGCTTCGATATCGGATTGATGATATTCGACTTTTTTATGACAATGATTTGAGGTTTCTGGAGCAATTTCAATGAAACTTTCTTCATCATGGCTGAGCCGCTATATG
Source organism: Deltaproteobacteria bacterium (assembly GCA_016193165.1). GTDB lineage: Bacteria > Bdellovibrionota > JACOXK01 > 2-02-FULL-40-11 > 2-02-FULL-40-11 > JACPST01. Next base: position 4,423 of record JACPST010000204.1, on the reverse strand, counting down.
CGGCTGCCTAAGAACTTAGATCCTATACTGGAAAAACTAACGCACAGAGGACTTGAAGTTGAATCTGTGCAAAAAAGAACTGTCGATACACCTTTTTTGCATGTCGCAGAAATTATTGAGAGTAAAAAACATCCTAATGCGGATCGGCTATCTTTGTGTCGAGTTAAAACCAAAGAAAGAGAATATGCGGTTGTGTGTGGAGCTAAAAATTATAAAGATGGCAATAAAGTTATCTTAGCTCTTCCCGGGGCCAAATTGAGCGGTGGACTTGAGATTAAAGAAAATACCATTCGAGGAGAGCGCTCTGAAGGCATGTTGTGCTCAAAAGCAGAATTAGGTTTTGAAGAAAAATCAGAAGGAATCCTTATTCTTCCCGCCCAAACATCTCTGACGGCAGATGTTCAAAAAGTGTTGGGAGGAGGGGAGGTGACCTTTGAGCTTAACATTACACCCAATCGTCCCGATGGCATGAGTTTTTTAGGGGTGGCTCGAGAGTTAGCTCCCATTCTGAGGAGAAAAGTTCAATATCCTAAAATGCAGCTTCAAGAAGAAAAACAACGTATTCAGGAGAAAATAAAAATAAAGCTTGAAGCACCTAAAAAGTGCCCTCGCTATATGGCTCGCTTTATTTCAGGCGTTAAGATTGGGGCTTCCCCAGAGTGGCTCAAAACAGCTTTGGAATCCATTGGCCAGCGGTCTATTAATAACGTCGTGGATGTAACCAATTTTGTATTGATGGAATGGGGACAGCCTCTTCATGCTTTTGATTTTGATAAAATTTCAGATGCAACGGTTGTCATTCGAAGCGCCAAGCCTCAAGAAAAAATACAAACTCTAGATGGGGACGAATATACACTGTCACCCGAGGATCTTTTGATTTGTGATGCTCAAAAACCCATTGCTCTGGCAGGTATTATGGGAGGAGCTTCTTCAGAAGTCTCTGAATCGACAGTTAATATTTTACTAGAAAGCGCTTATTTTGATCCTTCAACAATTCGAAAAACTTCTAAAAAATTAGGGCTCAGTTCTGAATCTTCCAAAAGATTTGAACGAGGCGTGGATATTGAAGGAGTTCAAAAAGCCTTGGATCGATCAGCACAGCTCATTTTAGAAGTGGCGGGGGGAACGATTGCAAAAGGAGCTATGGATCTTTATCCCAAAAAATTTTCTAAATGTATCGTTTCACTACGACAAGATCGATTGGAGCAATACTTAGGGTATGCCTTGCCGTTTGCTCGAGTCAAAAAAGATCTTCAAGATTTGGGATTTAAAATCAAAGGGGGTACTTCTTTAAAATCTAGATTTGAAGTCCCATCGTATCGGGTAGATATAGCCCATGAAGTGGATCTTATAGAAGAGATCGCACGAAGTCGAGGATATGACAAAATTCCAACATTAGAACTTAGTGGCTCTTCTCATTTAGAGCAACGTATTGAAAAAGATAACTTTCTCAGTGCCAAAGTAAAATCTGCTTTGGTGTCCGCGGGGCTTTCAGAAGTTGTAAACTATAGTTTTTATTCTCCTTTGGATTTAGAAAAAATTCACTGGCAAGAAAAGATAACAAAAATCCAAAATCCTTTGGGAGAGGATTTTTCAGTGATGCGGCCAAGTCTTCTTCCTTCCTTACTTAAAAATTTAAAATTTAATTTAGATCATGGATGCTCTCGCGTTCGTATTTTCGAATTAAGACCTGTGTATAATGGGAAAGGGCAAGAAACTAAAATGCTTTCAGGCCTTATTTCTGGAAGCCGTTATCCCACGCATTGGGATTTAAAAGAGGAGGAAGTAGATTTTTATGATGTGAAAGCCATTGTCCATTTGATTTCAAACACGGTGGGGATCTGGTTTGTGGATGATTGTGAAATAGGAGTTTATGACTCTTCACTCTTTCACCCCCATTTATCTGCTGAAATTAGACTGGCGGGAAACTCTGTTTTTCGTTTTGGAAAAATACATCCAGATATTCGGCAAACGTTTGATTTAAAACAAGCAGCGTATGTTTTTGAATGTAATTTTAATATCTTGGAAAAAGACTTTCAGAGCTCCCTAAATATTTTTAAACCTCTGCCTAAATACCCCTTTGTAAAACGCGATTTATCTTTGCTTATACCTGCTAAAAAAATCCACCATAAAGCTCTCCATGAGATTTTTTTTAAAGTAGGAGGCCATTTGGTAAAAAAAGCAGAGCTCTTTGATGTGTATGAAGGAGAGGCTATTCCAGAGGGATATAAAAGCTATGCCTATGCTTTGACCTATGGATCGGATGATCGAACCTTGACAGATCAGGAAGTAAGCAGGGCTCATGAAGACTTATGTCGTTTCTTAGAACGCGAGTGGCACATAAAGATACGATAATTTTTTTATATCACAATACAATTGACAACGGAGAGTGGCTTTGCTACTCTTTTCTTAGTATTATTAAGGAGTTGCGTGTGTGCACGACCTATTCTAAAAGGGGATGCTAAAAATATGACAAAAGCTGAGTTAATTGAAAATGTATATGAAAAAGTAGGCTTTTCTAAGAAGGATTCTTCGGATCTTGTGGAGCTTATTTTTGACATGATTAAAGAGAGCTTATCGCGGAGTGAGAAGATTAAAGTCTCTGGTTTTGGAAATTTTATTGTCCGTCAAAAAAGAGCACGAAAGGGGAGGAATCCCCAGACGGGGGAAGCCATTGAAATTAGCGCAAGAAAAGTGCTGACGTTTCGTCCCAGTCATGTTTTAAAAGCTCAATTGAACCCCAATAGGAAATCATGAGAAAAGATTTTGCCAATCTTCCGATTCCTGATCGCATGTACTTTAAGATTGGAGAGGTGTGTAAAATTACGGGTATTCAACCCTATGTGTTACGATATTGGGAAACAGAATTTGATTTGATTACCCCTGAAAAATCTAATGCCAATCAAAGAGTGTATCAAAGAAAAGATATTGAAAATATTCTTCTGATTAAACAGCTTTTATGGGGAGAGCGTTACAGTATTGAAGGAGCTCGTCAAAAATTAAAAGAATTAAAACGAGAACAAAGATCAAAACGTCTCTCGGAATCAAAATCTGAAGCCAATGTTAAACTTACCAAGATTAAACAAGAACTCAAAGAGCTTGTGCGCTTCATTCGTTCTAATTAAAAAAATATAAAGATGGTATTTAAAAAGATAAATTTAAGCTCTGAAATTTTACTGTTTTTTGTTATAGCGGTGTTTCTTTTTTTTCGTTTTAGCTATCGACACCTGTTAAATCCAGCATCGATTTATCTCATGGATTTTAAAGTTTATCATTACACAGCACAGGCCTTTTTAAGTGGAAACATGGATATATACAATGTGGCGTATCAACCCAACTTTTACTTTAAGTATGCTCCAATGTGGGGATTATTCTTTATGCCGTTTGGATTTTTCTCGCTTCAAACAGGCTCTATCATCTATGAATTGCTTAATCTTATATTGGTTATCGCAAATTTACACATCATAGGTTTAATTCTAAAATATTACAAAATCATTTTTCATCCTATTTTATATGTGATAGGTATGCTTGTTTTATCCAACGTTATTGTATCGGATATTATGCAAGGACAGCAAAATTTCTTAGTTTCTTATTTAGTCCTCCTTGCTTTGTATGCCTATTTAAAGAAACAATGGTATGCTTTCAGTGCTCTATTATTATCCTCTGCTGTTTCACTTAAATTGCCCGCATTAATATTCTTATTTTTTTTCTTAAAAAAGAGGGATATTAGAATGTTGTTGTGGATTTTGATATTTTTTATTAGCACCAATGTTATTAGCGCTGCCCTATTAAATCCAGCGCAGCCTTTTAAGCTTTTTTTAGACTGGTTTAATGTGTTATTTACTTCAAACTCCTTATTGCTCTTTAATGATGGGACGCGATCTGTATTTACATTATTTGGGCGTTATTTAAGCGATATCACTAGATTTCATTTAAATTTTTTATCTCTTTCTAAATTTACAGTGAAAGGACTGGCTATGATACTGGGCTTTATGATGACACTCATAAGTCTTTTTCCTCTTTTTAGATCTAAAAGAGAAAATCTTGGAAAGGAAGAGCTGGTAACATTATCTACTTTGATGATTTTAATGGTTTTGTTCAATCCAAGTGTTTGGTCGGTTAATTATTCATCTTTATTGTTCCCGGTGATATATGCTTTAATATTATCACGATATATTCTATTGAAACCTGCCTATTCCTCATTTTATCTTCTTTTCTCTCTTTTGATTTGTAACTGGTTTATGCATAAGAAAGCATGGGCATTGCTTGGAATGAAAGTTTTTCAAGGAACATCTGAACTTGATTCAGTATTTCTTCCCTTGCCTATTTTTGGAATTTTACTTTATATATTTTTGATTAAGGCTTTTAAAGATTGCCTCTTATTATCGAAGACTTAACTTATCGGGGTGTGGCTCAGCCTGGT
>JACPST010000035.1 GCA_016193165.1 Deltaproteobacteria bacterium | reverse complement strand
TTCTTGTTTTACAACCATTCCTTTTTGGTAGGCAAAGCCTGTAATAAAAAGAGCGTCTTCCCACTGCGAAACTTTTGAAACAGAAATCTTTTTTCCATTGCAAAAAGCCCCCTTGGACTTTTGAGCGGTAAAAATTTCTTTGTGGATGGGATCTAAGATAGCCGCAGCCACGAGTTCTTTATCTTTCTCAACACCAATCGAAACACAAAAGAAGGGAATTTGACGAGAAAAGTTTGTGGTCCCATCTAAAGGATCAATAAGCCACTTGTAGGGAGAGACATGTTCATTAAGTCCGCTTTCTTCAGCTAAAATAGAATGTTCTGGAAAATGTTTTTTAATGAGTGAGATAATTTTTTCTTCAGCGGCCTTATCTGCTTCAGTCACAATCCCTGCGTTTTCTTTTTTTTAAATCTGATAAAGTTTTCCATAGTAAGAAAGAAGAATTTTCCCAGCTTCTTGCGCAGCTTTTTCTACTACTTTTTGGATTTTTTGTGTATCAGGCATGTAAATTTGACACTAATGGAAAATCTCTGTACAATCAAGATGTTAGTTAAGAATTCCCATACAATTTATGGACTTTAGACCAAAAAAAGAACGCAGGGAGATCTGGGGAATCATTTTCCTTTGTGTTTTAGCATTTGTTTTTGTCAGCCTCGTTTCTTATTATCCACTGGATCCTTCTTTAAATAGCGTTTCCTCCACTCAAGAAGTTCATAATTTGGCAGGCTTAGTGGGTTCTTACACTTCCGATATTCTTTTTCAAACCTTTGGCTTGAGTGCTTTCGCGCTCCTTTTTCCTTTATTTTTAATTACGATGAGCTGTTTTTTCCCTAATTCCATAATCCGCAAGGGTGTGAAATTTTTAGGTTTTTTTCTTCTTTTGATTTTTTCTTCAAGTCTTTTTTCCTTAATCTTTAAAACCATTACCTATCACAATCAAAATCTCTTGGCTGGGGGGATGACGGGCCATCTTGTTACCTCTTTCTTACTTCCCTACTTAAATCCTGTGGGAACCTATATTTTAATGTCGGGGGGATTTTTAATCACTCTTGTTTTAGCTTTAAACTTATCTTTTATTTCGGTGCTTAAGTTTCTAGGTCTAGGCGGCCTTAAGCTTCTATCACTTTTTTCCATTTTTAAATCTTTTAGGCTGCCCAAATTTAAAAAACCCTCTTTTCCGACTTTTTCAACTCCCGTGATTGCACAAGCTCAGGTCGCAAAATCTCCTAAAAAAGATATGGTCTATACAGATGAGCCCATTCTCATTGATGATTTTGAAGAAGATCCCATTATTGATAGAACCAAACCCCCGCCTCTTCCTAACGCGGCCACTCCTTCTTCTGCTGGAATTGAGTTTGCAGATGATTCTATTCCTCAACCCCCGCCGGTGATTGTGGCTCCTTTAACGCCGTCCAAAACATCTGTAAAAAAAAAAGATCTTGGACAACGGTTTTCGATTGATTTCTTAAGGCCGCAGGGAAATTTTAAGCTTCCTAAAATTGATCTTTTGTCGGATCCTCCTCAAGAGAATTTAAGCATTGATAAAGAAACTCTTTTTAAAAACTCTAAAATTTTAGAACAAAAATTAAGAGACTTTAATATTGAAGGCCGTGTGGTCGAAGTTCGTCCAGGCCCTGTCATTACGGTTTATGAATTTGAACCTGCTCCAGGCATAAAAGTAAGTAAAATTGTAAATCTAGCTGATGATTTGTCTTTGGCGCTAAGCGCGCTTTCAGTGCGGATTGTGGCTCCTATTCCTGGAAAATCTGTTGTTGGGATTGAGCTTCCAAATGATAGGCGCCAGCTCGTAGCCCTCAAAGAAATTTTGCTCAATAATGAATTTAAAAGCTTAAAGTATCGATTGCCTTTGGCGCTTGGAAAAACAATTTCCGGAGATCCCATGATTTCTGATCTTGCCCGCATGCCGCATCTTTTGGTGGCTGGGGCCACAGGATCTGGAAAGTCGGTTTTCATCAATAGCATTATTTGTTCTTTTTTATTTCGCTATACTCCAGATCAACTTCGGTTTTTATTTATCGACCCTAAAATGCTTGAGCTTTCTTTATATGAGAATATTCCTCATCTTTTGCTTCCTGTGGTGACCGATCCTAAAAAAGCCGCGCTAGCTTTGAAATGGGCTGTGGAAGAAATGGATCGACGCTATCTTTTAATGACAAAGCTTGGGGTAAGAAATATTGATAGCTACAATAAAAAACTAGAAGACACTCCAGAGGAAGATATCGAGCTTTTGTGGAAACAATTTTCTCCTGAAGAAGATGGGGTGAAACCGATCGATCTTCCCGATAAGCTTCCCTACATTATTATTATTATTGATGAGTTGGCAGATTTAATGATGGTAGCTTCGAAAGATGTAGAACTTTCGGTAGCCAGACTTGCCCAAATGGCTAGGGCTTCGGGAATTCATCTTTTGTTGGCCACACAAAGACCTTCGGTGGATGTATTAACAGGGCTTATTAAAGCCAATTTCCCCGCGCGCATTTCGTTTCAAGTGTCTTCAAAGATTGATTCTCGTACGATTTTAGACTGCTCAGGGGCAGAAAAACTTTTGGGAAGCGGAGACATACTTTTTTTGCCCCCGGGAACAGCCCGCGTGATGCGTGTTCATGGAGCGTTTGTAGCAGATCAAGATATTAAGCAATTGGTTCAGTTTTTAAGAGGCCAAGGCAAACCCCAATATAATGAAGAAATTTTAGAAAAACGTTACGACGAAAGTGACGTAGAGTTTGATGAAGAAGACAGTGAACTGTATGAAGAAGCGGTCGAGCTTGTAACTCAATGCCGCTTCGCCTCTATTTCTATGATCCAGCGGCGCCTTCGCATTGGCTACAATCGCGCTGCCCGTATGATTGAGCAGATGGAGGCTGAAGGCATTGTCGGCCCTCCTGATGGGGCTAAACCCCGCGAAGTCCTTATCCGAAAAGAATAATGCAAAAAGGATTATTGTTTATTGGCCTTCTTTTTATTTTTGGGATCGCTTATTTTTATTATCACAGGCTAAAAAAGAAGCCGCAATTGCTTTTCCTTCGTTAGAAGAGGCTTTGAAAAATAAAGATCCATATACACGAATGTTTTCCCTTCGTGTGCTTAGAAAGCTAGCTCGGTTTGCCTCTCGTTTTGTTCCTGCTCTTTTAAACATTTTAACAACCGATTCAGATGCTTCTGTCAGAGCAGATGCAGCAGAAGCTCTGGGGCTGATTGCATGGCACAACAAAATGCCCCTTCCAGGACTTGAAATAGGTCTTCAAGATTCAGATGAGCTTGTGCGTGCAAGTACTGCCAAAGGGCTTGCATTTATGAAGCACTTTGCGAAACATGCATTACCTAAACTTCAAGAGATCTCTCAAACGGATACAGAGGGAGATGTAAGAGTAGAAGCTGAGACAGCCATTGAGATCATCGAAGGTGTACCGGGTCACACAAAATAATGCCCTCTCTTGATCTTCAACGGAGGTTGTGCTAATTTCCGCCCCATGCCGTCATTTGATATTGTCTGTAAAATCGATAAACAAGAACTGGACAATGCCTTAAACCAAGCGCGTAAAGAAATCGTCCAGCGCTATGACCTCAAAGATACGCACTCTGAAATTAAGCTGGAAGAAAAAGAAATTGTGCTCATTTCGCTTAATGATTTTGTTTTAAAGCAAGTTTTAGATGTCCTTCAGTCAAAGCTTGTTAAAAGAGGAATCTCTTTAAGGGCATTTGAGTATGGAAAACCTGAGCCTACGCTCATG
>JACPST010000191.1 GCA_016193165.1 Deltaproteobacteria bacterium | reverse complement strand
GAGGAAGAAGAAGAGGGATATTATTATGGATTTTCAAATGAGGGGATCTGGCCTTTATGTCATATTGCCCATACTCGCCCTATTTTTCGCTCTCAAGACTGGGAACAATATGTACGTGTAAATAAAAAATTTTCGGAAGTCGTTTTATCAGAAGTGAAATCAAAAGATCCGATTATTTTAATTCAAGATTATCATTTAGCTCTGCTTCCCAAGCTTATTCGAGATAAGCTCCCCGATGCCATTATCATTACGTTTTGGCACATTCCATGGCCCAATCCAGAGGCCTTTGGTATTTGTCCTTGGAAGGAAGAAATTTTAAAAGGGCTTTTAGGAAGTACGATTGTTGGATTTCATATTCAATTTCATTGTAATAATTTTATTGAGACAGTGGATCGAATTTTAGAATGCCGAATTGATAAAGAGCACGCAACTATATCTTTTTTAGAAAAAATGACCGCAGTCAAAGCCTATCCTATTTCTATCGAATGGCCACCTCATTTGTTAAATCTGCAAAAATCGTTTAATGAGTGTAGTAGTAAAATTCGATCGATAAATGGTCTCTCTGAGAAAATTTTAGTCGGGCTTGGCATTGAACGCCTAGATTATACGAAAGGAATTATTGAGAGATTTTTAGCGGTAGAAAAACTTTTAGAACAATATCCTCAATGGATAGGAAAGTTTTCGTTTATCCAGATTGCAGCTCCTTCTAGATCTAGAATTGAAACCTATCGACATCTTCAAGAAGAAGTAATAAGCGTTTCAGAACGCATTAACAAAAAATTTAATACATCCCAAATCCCACCCATTATTTTAAAGATAGAGCATCATGAGCCCACACAAATTTTTGAGTACTATAGGGGCGCTGATCTTTGTTTTGTAAGTAGTCTTCATGATGGAATGAATCTGGTTGCAAAAGAATTTATTTCTGCCAGAAACGATGAACAAGGCGTTCTTATTTTAAGTCATTTTACAGGAGCTTCTCGTGAACTTCCAGAAGCCATTATTGTCAATCCTTATGATACTGATCAGTGCGCAGGTGCGCTTCATGCTGCACTGTCGATGCATCCTCTTGAACAAAGAGAAAGAATGCGAAGCATGCGGAACTATGTTCAAGAGCATAATGTGTTTCGATGGGCGGGTAGAATGCTTATCGATGCATCCAGGGTTCGCCAAAGAAATCGCATATTAAGAAGGCTTGCTACAATGGCTATTCACCGATGGGAAAAAGAATATTGGAGAGCAAATATTGATGAGGCGCTTTTTCACTCAAGCTGGACTTCAAAAATTTAAAGGACATTTCCGATCTCTAACTTTATTTGCCTTTGATTATGACGGCACATTGACTCCTTTAACTTCAAAGTTATCTCATGCCAAATTAACTCATAAAACTCAAAGGTTATTAGAAAAGTTACATGGTTATGTCCCCATTGTTATTATCTCAGGAAGAAGTATTTCTGATTTGAAAAAGCTATGCTCTTTTACTCCCACTTTTTTTATAGGAAATCATGGTTTAGAGGGAATAGGAGTAAAGGGAAAATTAAAAACGAACTTTTATCAGACCTGTCAAAAATGGAAGAAGAGGCTCTTAAAGGGTATTTCTGATCTTCAAGGGGTAGAATTAGAAGATAAAAAATATTCACTTGCTATTCACTATCGTCGTGCACGTCATAAAGTTCAAATGAAACGCTTGATTTTGCACACTACTTCAAGGCTTCATCCTGCTCCAAAAATAGTTTTTGGAAAATTTGTTATAAATTTGCTTCCCGCTTCTCAATTTAATAAAGGAGTTTCTTTAAAAATAGCCATGCATTACCTAAAAGCTAAGCATGCTGTTTATGTGGGTGATGATAAAACAGATGAGGATGTTTTTCGCCTTCCTGGAAATTCTATCTTAAAAATACGCATAGGAAGAAAAAATAATTCTTGTGCCAATTTTTATCTTGAAAAACATTATGAAATAAATCGATTTCTCAATGAAGCCATGGAACTTTGGGATATTGAAGATCCAGAATTAGAGCGATCTAGTCGGACTTAGGCATTAAACCTGTAGACTACAACAACTAGTTATCGACTTTGCTGTTTTTTATTATTAACCCAAAAAAGCTTTGATACTATTGAAGCCAAAGAAGAAAAGGGTGTTAAAAAGAAGAAGATTGAGGCCTACCAAAATATAGCCGATGGTTAAAAAAATACCATCATCCTCTAAAATTCCAATGGACATAAAAAGAATAGCGAAGGCAGGCGGAAAATTAAATCCTGGAGGAAGAAGCAAAGCCAGAAGCAAACCACAAATCACCAAAAGAACTCCATTGAACCGCTCGACCCAAGGATGGGTCAAAAAATATTTTCCACGGGGCTGAACAACCTTTTCAATTTTTTTCATAATGACTTGGCCCACAGAAAAAATTTTTCTCATTTTTTTGGCTGGAAGTGGCCGATCGAGCCAACGTTTGGGAATCCAAAGTTTTTTCCCCAAAGCCATCCGGTATCCTGCAAACACAATCGCTCCTCCAAAAAGAGTGGAAATTCCTGGCAAAGGAATAAAAAATAAAAAAGGAATAATAAGAAAAAGACTCAAAAGCGCGTGCTCCCGGGTTGTCACGCCTTCTAAAAGTTTTTTGAATGTCACCGTTTCGCCTTGACATAGATCTTCAAGACGCTGAAATTCCCGAGAAAGCTTATGTTCTTGTTTTATATCCATGATAAAGGTGATATAACACAATTTAAATCACAATAACTAACTAAATTTATTGACAATATTTCCCTAAATGATTAGCTAATTGTTTTTGTATCTATGATGGGGAAAAAATTAGACTTCTATGTTTTGAAAATAGGTGGGATTGTTGCCCTTACGATTCTTATCGCCATCGGCACCGGACTTTATCTCTACCTTTATCCTAAAGAATTTATAGAAGTGGGATATGCCCCCCAACAACCCATTGCGTATTCTCATAAACTTCATGCTGGGGATCTTCAAATTTCATGCTTTTATTGCCACGGAAACGCGGAAAAACTACCTTCTGCCACAATCCCACCCACTCAAGTGTGTATGAATTGCCACTCCATTGTCAAAAGAGGAAGCCCTGAAGTTCAAAAAATTGTAGAAAGCTATGAAAAAAATAAACCAATTAAATGGGTCAGAGTTCATAAACTACCGGACTTTGTTCATTTCAAACATAATGTTCACGTCAAAGCAGGAATTTCTTGCTTTGATTGCCATGGGAAAATTTATGAAATGGAAGTTGTAAGACAAGAAAAACCTTTAAGCATGGGATGGTGTCTGGATTGTCATCGCAAAGAAACCCCTCTCACTCAAAGCCCTCGAGTAGAAGATTTTTTTGAAAAAGCGACAAAAGATGAACTTTTTTATCAAAAATTTAAAGATAATACGAAAAAATATAAAGGAATTCATTGGGTGGAAGAACAGGAGAGAATTGGATGTTCTCTTAATTGTTCCGCATGCCATTATTAATTATGGAAGAAAAAGATAAAATATACTGGAAAAGTTTTGAAGAGCTGGCCAAAGATCCCCGCACTTTAGAGCTGGCTCAGCGTGAATTTATGCAAGAAGACGATGGATCTGATTTTCTATCCCTATCTCGTCGAAAATTTTTAAAACTGTTAGGGGCATCTGTGGCTCTTGCCACCACCAGTTGCCGTCGTCCTGTTGCCAAAATTTTGCCTTATGTCAAACAGGCTGAAAATGTAAAACCCGGTATTGCACAATATTATGCTTCAACCTTTGCCCTAAATCATCATTCTTATGGCATTTTAGTTAAAACCATTGAAGGTCGTCCTATCAAAATTGAAGGAAACCCGGACCATCCCTTAAGCCAAGGATCAGCTGGAACGTGGGCACAAGCTTCTGTTTTAGAACTCTACGATCCCGATCGAAAACGAAATCCTACGATTGGAGATCACGTCGTCAGTTGGGACGAATGGGATAAAGAAATCATTTCTCTATTACAGAAATCAAAAAATATACGCTTTCTAACCGAATCCAATTCTAGCCCAACCTTTAAATACACCTTGAAAAAACTTTTAAAAGTTCTTCCAAATTCCCATTGGAACCCGTATGAACCTGTCTCTCAAGAAAGGGCACGCCTAGCATTTAAAAAAGCTTTTGGGAGACCTGATCTTCCCAAGCTCCACTTGGACAAAGCAAAAATCATTCTTTCGATCAATTCAGATTTTTTATGCAGTGACGCGGATAGCCTCATTCACATCAAAAATTGGGCCAAAGGAAGAAAAATAAGATCCTCCAAAGACACCCTGAATCGTCTCTATGTTCTGGAGAGTTTCTTTTCCACCACAGGCTCTAATGCAGACCACAGACTTTCGGTAAAACCTTCTCAGCTTTTGTCTTTTGCTCTTGAACTAGCTCAAATTTTAGTGACTCGATTTCATTTAAGCACTGATCCTTCCCACCTCTCTCTTTTAAACACAATCCCTGATCATTCAGAAAAAACAGTCGAACGAGAGTTTTTACTTGCCCTGGCAGAAGATCTTGCCCAACACCACGGACAGTCGGTCGTGGTTGTGGGCCAACAAGAATCTGTAGAGCTTCAAGTCGTGGGACAGTTCATCAACTCTCTTATTGGAAGTTTTGGCCCACGCGTGGGAGGGTCCACTTTGGATTCCAAAGTTTCTGTCGCTAGTTTTGATAACGGCCATGAATCTTTAAAACCGCTTCTTTCAGAACTCAAAGCAGGAAAAGTGGATACCCTCATCACCCTTGGAGGAAATCCTGTGTATCAGCTTGGGGCCGAATTTGAAGCGCTCATGAAAAAAGTTCCCAACACTATTCGACTCAGTCTTTATTCTGATGAAACAACAGCGGTTTCAAAATACGCTGCCCCCCTTTCTCATTTTTTAGAGTCGTGGGGAGATAGCCGCCCTGAAGATGGCCTTGTAAGTCTCATTCAACCTACGATTCAGCCTCTCCATAACTCACGATCGTCTGGGGAAGTCATGATTTCTTGGCTTTATAAAATGTCTGGAAAAGCTTCCCATCCCACCGAAGATTGGCTCAGCGAAATTAAACTGTATTGGAAGAAAAATATTTATGCCAAAAAGAATACGTTTGGCTCCTTTGAAACCTTCTGGGAAGGAGCTTTGCAGGATGGCGTTGTTACAGAAACTCTTCCTCTATCCAAAGCTTTTCATTTTAATTCTTCAGCTCTCTCTGAGGCTATTTCCAACTTTAAAAAAACTCCCTCCGACACCCTGGAATTACAATGGACTCCTAGCCCCGCGCTATTTGATGGACGTTTTGCCAATGGAGGTTCTTTGCAAGAACTTCCAGATCCCGTTACCAAAGTGACGTGGGATAATGTCGCTTCTATGAGCGCTAAAACAGCACTTAAATATGGCTTAAAACAAGGAAATAAAATTAAACTTTCAGGTGGAGCTTCCACCGTCACCCTTCCTGTCTTTCTACAGCCCGGCCTTGCGGAAGATGTGATCACCACCTCTATTGGCTACGGTCGCCGCGCCGGAGGAGAAATTGGAATGGGCGTAGGAAGCAATGTTTTTGTCCTTGGCCAAGCCTGGCAATACAAAAATGTACAGCTTAAAAAACACTCCGGCCAACACAAAATCGCAACAACACAAACTCACCACAGCATGGAAGGAAGACCCATTGTCCTAGAAGCCACCTTAGAAGAATATAAAAAACATCCTGATTTCCCAAAACACAAAATACATACTCCAGAACTTTTAAGTCTCTATCAAGATTATCCCTACACAGGACATAAATGGGGCATGGCGATCGACTTAAATTCTTGCGTCGGATGCAGTGGCTGTGTGGTCGCCTGCGATGTTGAAAATAATATTCCTAATGTGGGAAAAGCACAGGTTTTGAAAGGCCGGGAAATGCAGTGGTTAAGACTCGATAGATATTATGAAACTTCATCAGAAAATGAGGTTAAAACGCTCCATCAACCTATGCTCTGCCAACATTGTGATAACGCGCCTTGTGAAACCGTATGTCCCGTCTCTGCCACGGTTCACAGTGATGAGGGCATTAACCAAATGACATATAACCGCTGTGTGGGAACGCGATACTGTGCTAATAACTGCCCTTACAAAGTCCGACGATTTAATTACTTTAATTTTAACGCTGATATTGAAACTCCCCAAGAACTTGGGAAAAACCCATCCGTCACTATTCGTTCAAGAGGAGTCATGGAAAAGTGCACCTTTTGCATTCAGAGAATTTCTGAAGGAAAAAACGCGGCTAAAATGCGAGGAGAAAAAGTCTCGGATGGAGAAATTCAAACGGCCTGCCAACAAGCATGCCCATCCCAGGCTATCGTCTTTGGAGATCTTAATGACCCAAATTCAGAAGTTTCAAAACTTTCGAGCCTTTCACAAGGGTACCGTGTTTTAGAAGAACTCAATGTACGTCCCGCAGTGACCTATTTAGCAAAAATTAGAAATCCTCATCCACGATTGGAGAAACGAGTGTCATGAGTGCCCCTGTTGAAACACTCAAACGTCCAGAACTGGTTCTAGGGATAAAAGATCGAAAAACAATCACAGAAATTATTGCTAAGCCCCTGGATCGCATTCCCTCTAAAAGTTGGTTTTTAACTTTTGCTTTAACTGCCTCCCTCATGACGCTTGGATTTTTGTGCATTGGCTGGACATTTTATAAAGGTATTGGCGTGTGGGGAAACAATAATCCTGTAGGGTGGGCATTTGACATTACAAACTTTGTTTTTTGGATCGGAATTGGACATGCAGGCACTTTAATTTCTGCTATTTTATTTTTGTTTCGTCAACGGTGGCGAACGGCCATCAATCGTGCCGCGGAAGCTATGACCATTTTTGCTGTCATCTGCGCGGGGATTTTTCCCTTAATTCACCTTGGAAGACCCTGGTTTGCCTATTGGCTTTTTCCACTTCCTAATGAAATGAAAATTTGGGTAAATTTTAGATCTCCTCTTTTGTGGGACGTCTTTGCCGTATCAACCTACTTTATGGTATCTCTTTTATTTTGGTACATGGGGCTCATTCCAGATTTGGCCACACTTCGTGATCGAACCACACATCCACTTAAAAAAGTGGCCTATTCGATTTTAAGCTTGGGATGGAGAAGCTCACAAAGATGTTGGAAACAATATGAAACCGCGTATTTAATTTTTGCAGCCATCTCAACCCCACTTGTTTTATCCGTCCATAGTATTGTGAGTTTTGACTTTGCCACGTCAATCATCCCCGGATGGCACACCACCATTTTTCCACCCTACTTTGTAGCCGGCGCTATTTTTGGTGGGTTTGCGATGGTAATGATTCTTTTGCTTTTCACACGAACATTTTTCAAACTTGAAGATCTCATCACCCTAACACACCTTGAAAATATGAATAAAGTTCTTCTCACAGCAGGAATGCTCGTGGGCTACGCGTATTTAGTCGAATTTTTTACCGCTTGGTATAGCGCCAATTCCTATGAACTATTTGCCTTTACCAATCGAGCTACAGGCCCCTATGGGTGGGCGTATTGGATTATGATTTTTTGCAATGTTCTCTCCCCCCAACTTTTTTGGTTCAAACGCTTTCGCACCAGTATTCCTGTTATGTTTATCGTTTCCATTTTGGTCACCATCGGCATGTGGTTTGAGCGATTTGTCATTATTGTCACTTCTTTACACCGGGATTTTTTACCTTCGAGCTGGGACATGTACACTCCCACGATATTTGATATTGGAATTTTTCTGGGATCTTTAGGTCTCTTTTTTACACTTTATCTTATTTTTGTTCGTGTGCTGCCTGCCGTCTCCATAAGTGAAATTAAAGGAGTGATGCACGGAGCACATCCCAAGGGAGAAGTCGATGACATTTAAGAAAGGATTGGCAGCCAATTTTACATCTCCGCAAGAACTCGTTCGGGCTGCCAGACAAGTCCATAAATTAGGGATTAAACACTTTGATGTTTTTACTCCCTATCCTATTCATGGATTAGATGAAGCCATGGAAATAAAAAACTCTCATATTCCTTGGTTTTCACTTGTGTTTGGACTCCTCGGAGCTGGGGCTGGACTTTATTTTCAATGGTGGACATCGGTAGCCGATTGGACATTAAATATCGGAGGAAAACCTCACTTTTCTCTTCCGGCTTTTATTCCCGTCACGTTTGAATGTGGCATTTTATTTTGTGCCTTTGCAAGCTTCCAAAATACGAATCCATTTTTGAAAAAGATCCCCATGCGCTGAAAGCCACAGACGATCAATTTATGATCTTTGTGGAATCTTCAGATACTCACTTTCATGAAAATACGTTACGAGATATTTTTAATAAACATCACGCAGAACATATTCGATGGATTGGAGCAGACTCTCATGCATAAAGGGCATATTTTACTGCTCTTCATTCTTATGATTTTTATAGGCTGTGATCGAACAAGGCCTCCGATTCAGTTTTTTCCAGACATGAAAAATCAAAAAAGTGTAAGATCTCAAGTTCAATTTCGGGAGCCTCCTGCAGGAACAGTACCGAGAGGAGCTAAAACATATACGTTCACAGATCCAGAGCTCGCAGGGCAAAAGCTTAAAAATCCTCTCACGCCTACCGCTGATACATTGAATCGCGGACAATTTATGTATAATGCTTATTGTTTACCCTGTCACAACTCCAATGGAGAAGGATTTGGGCCTGTCGTAAAAAGAGGATTTGCTCCGCCTCCCCCTTTAACTTCTGATAAAGTCAACAATTGGAGTGATGGGCGAATTTTTCATGTGATCACAAGAGGACAAGGAATTATGTCTTCTTATGCTTCTCAAGTAGATCCCATCGATCGTTGGGCACTCATTCACTATATTCGAGCCTTGCAAAAAGCTCATGGAGGAACAGCAGATGGCACACCCTAACGTTTCGTCCTCACACGTTCATTTTCGGCCAGAAAGCAAAGCTGCCGCATTTAGAATTTTTGTGCCTCTTTTTCTTCTCTCCTCTGCCTTGCTCATTCTTGGCCTGAAATTCAATGCTTCAAGAACTCTTTTTAACTATCTTTTGGCTTTTACCTTTCTGATGAGTCTGGGGCTCGGCGGACTCTTTTTTTCGATGCTTCAGCATGCGACAGGAGCTGGTTGGAGCGTGGTTGTTCGACGTATTCCAGAATCTTTGTCCCATTTTCTCCCTTGGGGATTTTTACTCATCCTCCCTATCGTCTTCGGACTTGATTTTCTCTACGAATGGTCTCGGCACAAACTCCACGATCCCATTCTTTCTCACAAGGCAATGTATTTAAACGAACCTTTTTTCATCCTTCGAAATATTCTTTATTTTTCCATTTGGACCCTGCTTTATAAAAAAATTATTCGTGCTTCCATTGCCCAGGATCATCATGGTGCACTCCCCACCACCCATCAACTGACACGATGGAGCTGTGCCGGCATAGTGTTATTTGCCATCACACTTACTTTTGCCGCCATCGATTGGATTATG
>JACPST010000190.1 GCA_016193165.1 Deltaproteobacteria bacterium | reverse complement strand
TTTACGCGGGATAGCATGGTTCCTGAATTTTCAGAAGTAGCCTTTAGCCTTAAAAAGGCAGGCGATCTTAGCGATTTGGTTCGTACCAAGTATGGATTTCATATCATTAAGCTTACAGGTGTTCGAGATTTCAAAAGCGCGGACAAACGACGCCTTCAAAATCAAGTGAAATCTCAAAAACAAAAAGAAATCTATGAAGGATTTTTCGCCGGTCTTAAGAAGAACGCCAAAATTACGATTAACGAAAATCTCCTAACTGATTAAAAAAATGTCTGCCACTTTGGTGTCTGACACTTTGGTGTCAGACACCAAGTAGGAGATAGAGAAGTAGATCTCCATAAAAGAGCGTGATCAGCGCGGCCCCGGCCAAGAAAGGTCCAAAGGGCAGAGCCGCTTGTAAACTTTCTTTTTTAAGAAGAACCATAAAAAGTCCCCAAAAAGATCCTAAGATTGAACTCAAAAATAAAACTAAGAGAATAGACTTATAGCCGAGAAAAGCCCCAATCATCGCCGCAAGTTTAATATCTCCTCCGCCCATGCCTTCCCGCCGGGTAAATTTAAAATATATCCAAGCGAGGAAGAGTAAAAACCCTCCTCCCGCAAGAATTCCAATCAGAGATTCGAGATAGTCAATTTCAAGAAAGTGAAGAGAAAGCAAAAATCCTAGAAGTATTCCCCCTAGGCTGATCACATCTGGAATAATGCGATGATGAATATCAATGACAGTGATGACAATGAGGGAAGCGACAAAGAGAAAGTATGCAAATCCTTGCGGTCGAAATCCAAATTGATCCAATGTCCAAACTGCCAAAAAAGCCGTAACCAGTTCTACGATAAAATATTCAATGGATATTTTCTTTTGGCAAAAGCGGCAGCGTCCTCGTAAGAGCACAGTGCTTAAAAGAGGAATGAGATCATACCATGCTAGTTTTTTTTGGCAGTGATCGCAGTGGGATCTGGGCCACAAAATAGATTCTTCTTTGGGAAGCCTTGTGATGCATACATTTAAAAAGCTTCCAACCAGAGCTCCAAGACCAAAGGTGAAAAGATTAATCCATTCCATATTTTTCAAGACGATATCTCATGGAGCGAAAACTAATCCCTAAAAGTTTTGCGGCTTTCTTTTTAACTCCCCCTGCTTTTTTTAGAGCTTTTTCAATCAATTCTTTCTCGAGATTTCCAACAATTTCTTCGAGATTTACCCCATCCATCGTAACCATTTGTTCCGAGCCTCCTCGTCTGGCAATCCCAGCGGCTGGATGAAAGATAACGGGGGGTAAACTTTCGGGCAAAATGGCTGCTCCTCTTTCTAAAGAAACCGTTCGCTCTATGATATTCTCAAGCTCCCGCACATTGCCAGGATAATCGTAGCTGATCAGAGCATCCATGGCTTCCTTCGATATTTTTTTAATATCTTTGTCGAGATGCTTATTATATTTTTCCAGAAAATGCTGGGCCAAGAGTGTGACATCTTCTTTTCGTTCTCGAAGAGGTGGGAGCTGAATATGAATGACGTTCAACCTGTAATAGAGATCCTCCCTAAATCTTCCTTGCCCGATTTCCTGCATGACGTCTTTATTTGTTGCGGCGATAATGCGAACATTTACTGTAATATCGTCCGTGCTTCCCACCCTTTTAAAGGTTTTTTCTTGAAGGACGCGCAGAAGTTTCACTTGGGTTTGAAGCGGAATATCTCCAATTTCATCTAGAAAGATCGTTCCTCCATTGGCCACTTCAAATAACCCCATTTTATCGGCAATCGCTCCGGTAAATGAGCCTTTTTTGTGGCCAAAAAGTTCACTTTCAATCAGATTTTCTGGAATGGCGCCACAGTTCACCGTGACAAAAGGCTTATCTTTTAAAGGGCCGTTATAGTGAACAGCTTTAGCCACAAGCTCTTTTCCAGTTCCACTTTCTCCGGTAATGAGAACATTGGTTTTGGTCTCACAGACGCGGCCAATGAGATCATAGATTTTAAGCATAGAGGGAGCACTGCCGATGAGATTTCCAAAATTATACTGCTTGCCCAATTCCTTCTTTAAGAGGACGTTCTCCCGACTTAGGATGCGTCTTTCCAAAGCCTTTTTAATGACGAGTTTAATCTCATCAATTTTGAAAGGTTTTGTGATGTAATCATAGGCTCCAAGCTTCATGGCTTCGACCGCGGATTCTGTGGAACCAAAAGCAGTGATCACAATGACCACCATCTCTGAATCACTTTCTTTGGCTTTGGCTAAAACCTGCATTCCATGAATTTTTGGCATTTGAAGATCCGTGATAACCACATCATAGCTCTTCTTGGCTAAATGCTTTACGGCCACCTCTCCGTTTTCAGCGGTAGTGATATCGTAACCCTCGCGTTTAAGCATGATTTCTAAAAATTCCCGAAGACTTTCCTCATCGTCCACAACGAGAATTTTAGGTTTTACTTCTTCCATGGTTTTCCTCCTTCTTTATTAGGTATTTCCTTCTTCCAAAGGTAACAAAAGCGTGAATGTTGTTCCTTCTCCCACTTTAGAATTTACAAAAATTCGTCCCTGATGAATTTCAATGATCTTATGTACAAGCGAAAGTCCCAAGCCTGTGCCCTTAGGCTTTGTCGTGAAAAAGGGATCAAATATTTTTTTAATATCTTCTTCTGGAATGCCTTGCCCTGTATCTTGGATTTCAATTTTAAGCTGATCTTCTTCTTGAAAAGTTCGAACAGAAACTTTTCCACCCTCTGGCATGGCCTGAACCGCATTTAAGAGGAGATTCCAAAAAACTTGTTTTATTTTTTCTTTATCCCCTTTGATTTGGCTATTTTTATTTTGAGGCGAAAATTGAAGCTCAACATTTTTCATGGCTGATTTATTCATAGAAAAAGCCATAAGGGTTTCTTCAATGGCGGGAATGATTTTAAAAGATTCCCGCTTGCGGTCTGTGGGCCTCACATAATCCAAGAATTCATTGACCAGGTGATTGAGCCGATCTGTTTCTTTGAGAATAATATTCATAAGTTTTTTATTTTCATCCTGGACATGGAGCTCCCGGCTCAGCATTTCAATAGAGCCGCTGACGGAAGCCAAAGGATTTCGGATTTCATGTGCGATGCCGGCAGCTAATTTTCCAACGGCAGCAAGCTTATCTGTGCGCTGAAGATGTTGTTCCATCTCCATGATTTTGGTGAGGTCTTCAAAAATTAAAATATTCCCGCATTTTTGATTTTGCGCATCTTTAAGAGCTGAAAGGCTAAATCCTAAAGTCAGCTCTTGAGAGGGTAATTTTTTAAAATAAAAAATTTTTCGAATGGGCATTTCTTTTTTGCTTTGAGACGTGGCTGTCTGGATCCAGTGGCGTTTTAAGTCTGGAAAGAGATCAAATACATTTTTTTTATAAGCATCTGAAAAAGAAATGCCCGTAATTTTTTCCGCGGCTTGGTTAAAATAAATAATGTTATTTTGAAGATCTGACGTGAGAAGGCCGCTGGTCATGTTGTTAATGATGATTTTATTCAAATCTTCCAGTTCTTTGACATTCGCTTCTTCTTCTTTGAGTTTCGTTTTAAATTCTCGAAATTGCTGTGAGAGGTAGCCGCTTAAAATAGCAACCAAAAAGAACGCGATGTTATTGAAAAAGAGTGTCATCAAATGTTTTTCCCGATGCTCAATGGGATCTAGAATGAGGAGCGTACTAAAACAAATACTCGCGAATGCCGCGGTATAGAGAGCTCCGGTGCGCAAGAAAAGAATGGAAGAGAAAGCAATCGTAAAAAGGTAGAGAAATGTAAAAATGGCTTCTTGGGTTCCAGAAATATAGATGAGGGAAGTCGTAAATAAAACATCATAAATAATTTGAAACTGAATGAATGTGTTTACATTTTTGACCTTGGGGATTAAAAGCGCGCAGACAATCGTGATCAAGTAGGTAAATCCTAGGAGAGAATAAATGGGGAATAAATCTTGAGGTTCGATGATGTGGCTATCTTTGATTTGATAAATCAAAGTCATGATCAAAAGAAAAGTCGTTACTACGCTCCTTAGGAACATAAACCAAAGGGTGTTTTCTTTTGCTTGAATGGTGGGGAGTTCTAACAAGCCCCCCCTCTTGAATGGTGTAAATCCCATAACTACCTGTTTTTACTTGTTATTTTAATGCGGTTCTAAAGCTAGTCTTTTCTTTTGCTACGTACGTTCCATGACCACTTACTTAAAATGCTAACCGCAGTGACACTTTTTGTCAAATGTGCCGCTCAAATCAAAAAAGTGCCCAAAATTGTTTTTTCTGGAATTAGGTTCGAAAATACATCTTGGATCGTTCTATATCTTTTTTAATTTGCTTTAGCAGTGCTTCAGGTGAACTGAATTTTTGTGTAGGTCTCAACCACTTTAAGAAGTGGATGAACAAAGATTTTCCATAAAGGTCTTTGTGAAAGTCTAGAATATGAATTTCAATCGTAAATGGAGTTTTTTCCGCAAACGTAGGAGCATGGCCAATATTGGTCACGCTCGGATAGAGAGTATTTTGGTATTGAGCCAGGGTGACATAAACGCCCTCTTTGGGAATGAGCTCTGCTTTGGTTTGAAGGTTGGCCGTGGGGATACCTAAGCGCTTTCCTCTTCCAACGCCTCGCGTGACTTTTCCCTGAAGAAAATAAGGGCGGCCTAAAAACCCAGTTGCTTTTTGAACATTTCCTTTCTGAATAAAAGAGCGGATTTTAGAAGAGCTGACGACTTCTCCTTTGATTTTAAACGGCTTGGCAATGTGAAGTTCAATAGGGGCCTCTTTGCAAAACTTTTTTAAAATTTCCGTATTCCCTTCCCGGCCTTTTCCAAAAAAGAAATTATAGCCTACGTATAAAATTTTAGTTTTTAAATTCTGTACAACAATTTCTTGAAAAAATTGTTCAGCTGTTTTTTGTGAAAATGTCCGATCAAACTTTTCAACCACTGTAATATCGATGCCCTGATTTTGAATGAGGGTTAGGCGTTCTTCCAAAGTATTCATTTGGGGAGCAGCCGTTTTTGGATGGAGAACTCGAGAAGGGGGAGGATAAAGGGTATAGACAACAGAAGTTCCTCTGATTTTTTTGGCTTTGTGAATCACCTCTTTAAAAATTTTTTTATGCCCCAAATGCACGCCATCAAAATTTCCAATGGCAACGACAGGGGAATGGTGGTTTTTGACGCGAGAAGAAGATGAGTAAATCTTCATAAAGGAGTATCTATACCTCTTTTCTCCTTGCTTGAGTATCATTTTATTTGTTAAATTTTTATTCATGTCCTTCCTTCAACGTTTCTTACTTCTTTTAGTCAGTTTCTCATTTCTATGGGGCCTATGGGGATGCGCCACAACTCCCAGACCTTCTTCAGAAGAATCACCCGCCCCCCCAGAGTCCGCGGAAGAAGATGTTATTGTGAAGGAAGTGAAAGAGTCTTTGACCTTGGGAAAAACCAGCCATGGTCTTTATGAAAGCGCCTATCAAGCTTATTTGGATGGCTATTATGAGAAAGCGATTGTGGGATTTGAAACCGCGCGTCTTTTAAATCCTGAGGAAATGCAATTTTGGCGAAAACTTGCCTTAAGTTATTGTTATTTAGCAACGGGACGTTACTTGGATGCGGAAAAGTTAGCCAAAGAACTCATGGATGAGAAGCCCGATTACTGGGGTTCTTACATGAATGCGGGACTTGCGGCTCTTTGGCAAGGGCATCTGCTTAAGGCTTCCGAATACTTTGAAAAAGCCAGCGACTTTCAAGATGCCGAACCGTCGCTTAATGTGTATTGGTTCATCACCTGCCAACTTTTGAAAAAGCCCGCTTTAGCGGCGCAAAAATTTTCCCAGGCAGAGACAAACTACAAAGAAATTATTAAAAATAATCCCAATGAGGAACAAGCGTTTATTGAACTTGCCTATCTTTATCTCTATAGCTCTAAAAACGAGGGAGAAGCATTAAAACTGATTGATCAAGCTCGAAAGATTATTGAAGATTCCGATAATTCCGAAAAAAAACAAGTGTGGCTTGATTTTTATTTTCCTCATTTAAAAGGGATTGGTTTTTACAGGCAAGGACGTTTTCGGGATTCCATTTTGGCCTTAACGGGCGCGTTAGAAAAAGCCCCGGCGGGTATTCGTATTGATCTAGCAGAGGTCTATTATTATTTAGGCAAAAACTATCAGGCTCTCCAGGAAACAGAAAAAGCCATGGGATTTTTTACCAAAGCTTTGGCTATCGATCCTTTGGTTTTATACGCGGAAGAAATTCGTTCCTATATAGGAATATCGAAGCTTGTGAAAAAGAAAAAAAGTTAGCAGGCTGCCCAAAATAGGCTTTTTCAACCCCCTGCTAGATAAAATACTGAAATCCAATTCCCCAATAATGAATTTTTTCATCATAAAACTCCCCTCGCGGATCGTATCCTCTGTAATATTGAAAAAGAAACTTTGCCGGCTCTTCATAAGAACCATGAATTCTAATTCCCGCAAAGTAGCTTTGGTTAATAAAAAAATCATATTCTTGCCGCGCCTGCCAGTCGGCGGCGGTGATGAGTGAAAAGGTTTTGGAGAGTGGATAAAAGAGATCCCCCCCTCCCTGGAAAATAATGAAGTGTTTATTTTCGTATTCTTTGGGATGCCGGGAAGTAAATATAGAATGTATTCCGATGTGGGGCTTCGCGTAGGCAAAGCTTTTTGAAATATTGAGTTGTAAAAATTCCCGACTGTACCCTTGTTTTGCATGTTTCACCATTGGCCAGAGCTGTCCATCGGCAAGATGCGCGCTGATATGTTCCGCCCCTAACCGTCCATGCCACTGATTTTTTTTGTAACTCAAAATCAGTCCAAATTTGGTATCCGAAGTGTCGAGGTCAAAACCTCCCCCTTCCGCTTTTCGAAAACGCATGAGATTGTAGCTCAAAAGATCGAAATCAAGCTGTACAATCTCTATTTCTTGAGAAGGATGTGTCCATGTGCTCCTATAAAGGGGAATGGCGCTGCCTATCTTTCCGATTTGTTTATAGTTATTGATGGCGAAAATGGAGGCTTGTGTTTCCCATGGATCCGCCACCAGTCCCGGAAAAATGACTTTTTTGGGTGGAAAAAATTCAGATGTCCATTTTCCTTGAGCAAAAACTAAGGCATTAAATAATAATAAGAAGAGAGATATTAAAAAAACTTGTTTAAAAAACTTCCATGGGAAATTCATTTCAGAAATCTATCATAAGTCTACGGATTTTTTCAAATTTTATTGACTTCTCTTTTTAAAATGCCCTAAACTTAAAAAATACAGAGCATTTTTATTGAAAAGGAGCAGATTATGAGAAAAAGCTTTTTTAAATTAAGTCTGGGCGTTTTTTTAATTACTTTTTTAATAGGAGCTGAAGGTTTTTCGGCGTTTTTAAAATTTGATTCAAAAAAATGGTCTGCGTATACTTCTTTTGGATATCTTTTTGATAATAATATTTCCTTAAACCCGACCCAAAATAGAAGGGATGCTTCTTTAACTCACCAGCAGGGGAATGCTTTTGCGGCTCAGGTTAAACCCACCTATACGACTCCTTTTAAAAATTGGGGGATGGTGTCTTTAACCAATTCATTTTTTGGTCAATGGCATTGGGATGCCTATCAAAGACGATATAATGTGTGGGAGTATGCTCTAACCCCTAAGTTTACAACTTCTTCCATGTTATGGGGTAAAGAAGTTTTTTGGACGTTGCCTTTTACGTATGCCGCTATTTTTTCAGGGGCTCAAAGGAGTACAAGGATTGCTCAAATTTATAATACCTATGATTTTTTTCCTTCCTGGACCTATGTTCATTCAGCAAAATGCGATACGACTTTAGATGCCAACATTGGAGTTCAAGATAGCAAAAATGGAGCAGGAATCACGAATCGTGATGGGCGTCATTATAATGTTGGTTTTGGCCAAGGGTTTCGCTTAAGTGTTAAAAACTTAGATATGGATTGGAACGGAGGCTATCATTATGATCGTCTCAATACCAAAGGATCGCAGTTTGATGAACGCAGCCACATTTATCATTTAAAAACAGCTTTCCCCTTTTTCTTTAAAACCAGTATGGGGCTAGGCATAGAATTTGTAGGTAAAAGGTTCCTTCAACATACACGTTCTTTTAGAGAACATGGGCAAAATTATGATGTATCTTTTGTAAAAATTTGTCCAAATTCTATTGGAGTTTCTTTGAATACGAGGATTGCCAAATGGACAGCGAGGCCTAGCAATATAAATTATAATCAGGTCGCTGTTTTAGCAAACATGTTTTATACTTTTTAATTAAGTTAAGGAGAATTAAAATGAATAAAAGACAAACAATAATAAATAGTGTTTCAATTAGTCTTTTAATTTTTACATGGCATTCCACTCTTTACGGAGCCTCTTCGATAGGAAAGGCCATAGAGCTTTTTGGAAAAAAAGAAGAGCTAAAATATACCCGACAAGCTCAAACAGAGTTTTTAATGGTCAACACCCCTCTTTATTATAATGATGGAATCTTGACAGGGTCTAACAGCAGCACGCGGCTATTGGTTGAAGATCCTGCTTCCAAAATTAAAGCAGCCTTTTATGTTTTTGAAGATTCTAAGTTTACGTTAGACAAGGAAGTGGTTGAGACTAGTGGGAAGAAAATTACCGTAAAACATACCCAAGGGGCTTTAAGTGTATTTGTGAAGGGATTAAAAAAAGGCGATGAAGTTCAAATTGTGACCCCTCAAGGAACGCTCGGTGTTCGAGGAACAGGTTTATTTTTAAAATTAGTTCAGGGCCATCTTTTTGTTACCCTTGCCATGGGGAAAGTTTATTTAGGAAATGTTCGTCTCATGTCAGGGCGGGAGTACCAAATTGATGGTGGAAAAATTATGGGTGAAAAACCTTCTTCATTTGTTCCAGAGCTTGATGGCAATATGTGGGCGGCAGGAGCGATTCCACTTTCTCATAAGAGAGCCTATGGAGATCATTCCAGCCATAAGGCGGCAGAAGAGCGATTAGATACAGGTGAACTTGCTCCCGAATAAAACTTTCAGCTAAGGCGCATTTCAAAATTCATCTCAAATTTGCCGAATAGTGGTATCGTGTGTCATAAAATGATATGATGACATGGTGCATGCGCCGGTTTTGATGAAAGAGGTCTTAGAGCTCCTAAAAATCATAAAGGGTGGGGTCTATTTGGATGGAACAGTGGGACTGGGAGGACATGCCGCGGCCATTTTGAAAGAAGCAGAAGGAGTTCGTGTGATTGGGATAGATCGCGATCTCCAAGCTCTGGAGCTGATAAAACAAAAACTTCATTCTGAAGTGAATAAAAGACTCTTTTTATATCACGGCAATTTTAAAGATATCCTAAAATTAAAAAATAAATTTAAACGTCAAAAGTTTGATGGAGCTTTATTGGACTTGGGAGTTTCTTCTTTTCAATTGGGGGAAGCCGCTCGTGGATTTAGTTTTCAAAAAGAGGGTCCTTTGGATATGAGAATGGATACATCTCAAAAAGAAAAAGCCTTTGATTTGGTTAATACCCTTCCTGAAAAAGAGCTTTCTCAAATTTTCTATGACTATGGAGAAGAGCGTTTTTCTTCGCCTATTGCCCATGTGATTTGTGAGAGACGAAAACAAAAGCCCCTTGAGACCACACTCGAGCTTGCCAACCTGATTTCTGAGCTCACTCCTCTTTGGAAAAGGGGGACAAAAATTCATCCGGCCACGCGTGTTTTCCAAGCGTTAAGAATCGCCGTGAATCAAGAATTAGAAAATTTAGATCGCGCTTTGGAAGATATTTTAACGTGTTTGAAAAAAGGGGGAAGACTTGTAGTGATTAGTTTTCATTCTCTGGAAGATCGCATTGTAAAACAAAGTTTTTTTCGATTCGAAAATCCTTGTATTTGTCCTCCCGATTTTCCAAAATGTGCATGTGGGAAAAAGCCCTTGGGACATCGGGTGACCTCCAAACCCCGTATTGCTTCAGAAGAAGAAGTAAAACAAAATCCTAGATCTCGAAGCGCTAAACTTCGGGCCATTGAAAGGATTGGCGCGTGAAATCTCAAAAAAAGTTTTGGCAGCAGCGGCAGCAAAGTTTGCTTTTTAAACAAAAGCGGCCCGTTATGACAGAACCCAAAGCCATTTTGAGAGGACTTGGGACTCTTCTGGGCATTGGAGTTCTTTTAACCGGAACAGTTCTTTTTTATGTTTGGAGCCGGGTGGAGGTGGTACGCTTGAACTACGTTATTTTAGAGACCTCCAAGGAAGAAAGAAAACTTTTTATGCAAAATGAAAGGCTCAAAGTGGAGTTGGCCCGGCTGCTCACTCCTTCCAGACTTTCTTCTTTGGCAAAAAATAAATTAAATTTAAAAGATCCCTCTCATCGGCAAATTATTTATATGAAATGACACCTTCATGATTAATTTGGGATATCTTCGTTTTCGAATTTTAGTCATCTTTTTTATCGCAATCTTTTTTTTTCTATTTATTGTTGGCCGGGCTCTTCAGTTGCAAGTCGTCCCTAATCAAAAACTAAAAGAACTTGCTTCCCGCCAATATAAAACAGCCGTGACCTTGTCCGCCCAACGAGGAACCTTCTATGATCGTCATATGAATGAGCTAGCCATTAGTCGAAAAGTAGGTTCCATTTTCGCTAATCCCAAAATGATCAAAAATAAGAAGGCTGCGGCCTTGCGCTTAAGCGGGCTCACGGGGGTTTCGGCTTCTAAGATTCTTCAAAAATTAAAATTAAAAAAATCTTTTGTTTGGATTGATCGACTCGTTGAGGATTCTGTGACGGCTCGTCTTCTTTCAAAGCCCATCGAGGGTGTTGGGCTTATTTATGAGTATAAACGTTTTTACAATAATCAGGAACTTGCGGGCCAGGTCTTAGGGTTGACCGACATTGATTCCCAAGGGATTGAGGGAGTTGAATATGGCTATAATCAGGTTTTACAGGGACAAAAAAAATCACTCGTTCTTTTGAGAGATGCCTATGGGCGTATTGTGTCTTTGGATGAAACTCTTTTTATGGAGTCTCAAGAGGGACACTCATTGGTTTTGTCATTAGATAAATCGCTTCAATTTTCAGTAGAAAAAGAATTGGAATCCCAAGTTCAAAAATTTAAAGCTAAAAACGGCCTAGCCATCGTCCAAAATGCCGAGACGGGTGAAATTTTGGCCATGGCCCACTATCCTTTTTTTAATCCCAATCGCTTTCATCCTTCTCAAAAAGGACTCTGGAAAAATAGAGCGGTCATCGAAGCCTTTGAACCGGGTTCTACGTTTAAAGTGATATTAGCGGCAGCGGCTTTGGAAGAAGGTACGTCGTCTCAAGACACGTTCTTTTGTGAACAGGGTTTTTTTCGCGTGAATCGAAAAGATGCCATTCGAGAAGCTCAAAATCATAAGTATGGATGGTTAAGTTTGAGCGATATTTTAAAATATTCCAGTAATATTTGCGCGGCGAAAGTAGCCCTTCAGATTGGAAAAGAGCCGTTTTATCGAAAAATAGTAGAATTTGGATTTGGAAGC
>JACPST010000189.1 GCA_016193165.1 Deltaproteobacteria bacterium | reverse complement strand
TGAGCCTACGCTCATGAGTAAAATGAAGCAAATTTTAAAGATTCAGCAAGGGATCCCATCCGATAAAGCCAAAGAAATTGCCAAAGCGATTAAAGATACCAAGCTTAAACTTCAGTGCCAAATTCAAGGAGATCAGCTGCGAGTGAGTGCCAAACAAATTGATGATCTCCAATCCATTATCCAACTCCTCAGAACTCATGATCATGGAATCCATATGGATTTTGTGAACATGAAACGTGATTAAATGAAGTTTCACTTCGTTACTCTGGGTTGCCCCAAAAACAGAGTAGACTCTGAAGTCATGTTTGGATCCCTCCTGCAACATCAGTATGAGTATACCGAAAATCCCAAAGAGGCGGAGCTCATTGTCGTCAATAGCTGTTCTTTTATCGAAGATGCCAAAAAAGAATCTATCGATATGATTTTATCGATGTCAGAGTTTAAAAAAACAGGGCATCTTCAAAAATTGGTTGTCGCAGGATGTCTGGCCCAGCGGTACCAAAAAGACGTGGAATCTCTTTTCCCTGAAGTAGATCATTTTATTGGAACGGGCGAATACTATAAGATTTCAAGCATTGTAGAGTCGCAGTCACGTGGAAATTATTCGATCCCTTCTTATATTCACTCCTATGAAGCGCCTCGGATGAATTCGATGCCGTCTTACACGGCCTACTTAAAACTGACTGAAGGGTGTGACAGGCGTTGTGCGTTTTGTATTATTCCTAAAATACGAGGGAAACAAAAGAGCCAATCCATTGAAAACTTAGTTTTAGAAACCAAAGCACTTGTTCAAAATGGTGTGACAGAGCTTAATCTCATCGGCCAGGACCTAACCTCTTATGGAACAGATCTGAGAGATCAAAGAACAAATCTAGAAGCTCTTTTAAAAGAACTTGTAAAAATTAAAGAGATGAAGTGGGTTAGACTTTTATATTGTTATCCAGACCATATGACAGAAGAATTTTTAAACCTTCTTCGAAATGAAGAAAAAATTTGTAAATATATCGATATGCCTCTTCAGCATATAGAAGATGAAATTTTAAAATCTATGCGGAGAGGGGTCAATAGTTACAAAATTAGAACGATTATTTCTCGCTTAAGAGAATCTATCCCTGGTTTTGTTTTTCGAACTTCTTTTATTGCAGGCTACCCGGCAGAAACAGAGGAACAGTTTGAAAAGCTCTATGAGTTTGTGAAGCAGGAAGAGTTTGACCATGTGGGAGTTTTTACTTATTCCCAAGAAGAAGATACGCATGCGGCTGCACTTCCTCAGCAACTTTCTCAGAAGGTAAAACTTAAGAGAAAAGAAAGACTCATGATGCTCCAATCTGAAATTTCTCTAAAAAAACATAAGGCTCAAGTGGGGCATGAGCTAGAGGTCTTGGTTGAGGGTTGGGATGAGGCAAAAAAGCTGTATCAGGCCCGCAGTTTTGGCCAAGCTCCTGATATCGATGGGAATGTGTTTATAGAGCCTTGGGTCAGCGACCCTTCCCCAGAAATCAAGCTTCAGCCCGGTCAATACTGTAAAGTGAAGGTCAAAAAGGCTCTTCCGTATGATCTCATAGCTCAATTAACCTAGAAATTTGCTTATGTCATCCCCGTAACCCCGCTTTTGCGGAGTACAGGCTCCAGCGGGGATTAGGATGACCCAAGGGGTCAATTTCGTTTATTTTTTAGTCAGTGGACAAGATGTGGCACTGTAAAGAGCACTATTTTTGCTCAAGATATAGGCTTTTAGCTGCGCTTTAAGCCCATGTAAATATTGATGATTCCCACAATTATCGCTAAAAGGGGTATTAAAATCTTCACTTTTTTAATCCTCTAAATATTTGAAATTGCAAGGAATATGCCAGAAACCTCAAAGAGTTGACATGGCCATTTAAAATCCCGTACAATAAAAAGTGGAACGCAGTACGTTTGGTTGTTATGCAGTCAAAAGGAGGATCTTATGGAATTCGAAAAAATAGCATTTTGGGCATTAACATATGGTATTTTGTTGGGTGGATGCTTTGCATTTCTTACGTGGTTTAATCATCCAACAGTGAATAACTGGCTTCAAAAGTTGAGCATCGTTCAACTTTTGACCGGACTATTCTGCTTTATAGGTGGAATTGTTGGATTATTCTATCCACTCGGCGAGCAAATGTTCACCGGAGATTTGATCCCAGCTATGGTGGCCATTATCTTAGGCTTTACGCTCTCGATGACATTCATTAAGACAAAGCCTGAGTTTTTACACCAGCTGAACCAGAAAATCGTTCCTTACCAAGTGTGGGTGGGGATCATTGCGATTGCGGCAGGGATTGTGCATTACTTTTTCTGGGGAACTAAAAACTTTTTTTAGATTTAACAGTTATTTATAAAGCTTAGTTCCAATTATAAAGGAGGAGGGAGAACTCTTTCTTCGCGAGCATGCTTTACCTTGATCGCGAAGAAAGAGTTCTCCCTCCTTCATTTTTTATGTGCTACTTAACTTTTTAGACAACTGTTATATTTAAGAACAATTTTTAATTCACAAGTAAAATCAATAAGTTATGCACACAACCCTTTCCTTACTCTATTTCTATGTAAATCTTGTGCACTTTTTAAGCAAAAAAGACATTTTATAACTAGTTGATATTACTATATTTTTACATAAGCCCGTCTGGCATACCCCTTGCACTTTTATAGGAGCAAAGGACGAAGTTGTTTTTGAAATTATAATAGTGAGGGTGAGATTCCATGTGGAGGACTGTGGTGATAGTGGCTGTTTCTGCGATGGTTGTGTTGGCGGCGAATGATAATATTGCTCCTTTCTTTTTGACGCTTGCGCGTTCTGCCCAATTCAAAGAAACCATCCTGGCTGAAAAACTTATTGATTTAGATAGCGATGGCCAGTTTGAAAAAGTAATTAAAACCAAAAGAAAAGGCTCTTTGAGTGTTCGAGTGTATAAGCTTTTGGCCGCTCGAGATACTCTGCACTCAGAACTTTGGGGTCAATATGATCTTCCGGCCAGTGAAGAAGGATTTATCTATTATAAAACAGCTATTACAAACTTAGCGTTTGCCGATCTCAATCAGGATGGGCGCTTAGAAATTATTGTTTCTTTTTTTGATAGAGAAGCAAGGAAAAGCACCTATCATGCTTTGGCATGGGATTCTGTTCAAGGAATTTTAAAAAGGCTCAAAGAGGAATAAGTATGTCTTATCATGAAAAAGAGATAACAATGACTCAAACCATACCCGTAGTGAAGCTTTCTGATTATCGTGAGAAGCGTATTCAAACCGCGCATCTTTTACTGATAAAATCTCCTCATCCAGAAAAAACTCAAAGACTCTATTCTTTAAAAGGCCCCATGATTTTAGGCCGAAAAGAATCCGCAGATATTGCTTTAGATGATCCAAAGCTTTCTCGTCATCATGCGCAAATCTATACCGATGGAAAATATTATTATATTAAAGATTTAAACAGTACCAATGGAACCAAAGTGAATGGGGAAGTTATTAAAGAAAAAAGAATTTATCAAAAAGATAGTATTGAAATTGGAGATTGTCATTTTGAATTTAATGTTCCATCCCTCATTCCTTATCGAAAAGAAAAAGCAACTTCGTCTCCTCGGTTTTCCCTTAGATTTTCTAAGATGATCAGTTTTGTAAAAACTATCTTTTTTGCGACATTAATTCTTTTTTCTCTTATTCTTTTATACACTTCTGCCACGCGGCCTTTTAAGACAATTCGTACACCGCAGAGTATTTCTGTTTCTTCTGATCAGGCCCAAAGTCGCGTGCGATTGTTTTATGAAATTGCAAGCCAAGCATATACCGAGGCCGATTATGAAAAAGCCAGACATTTTGTTCAAGAAGCTAGAAATTTAGATACCAAAAGATGGGAAAGTGAGCGCTTGGATCGTTTAGATCAATCCATTGACCAAGCCTTAGTTTTAAAGCAAGTATATCTAGAAAAACAAAAAAGCAGAGAAGAAAAATATAAAATTTTAAGTCAGGTTCAATTTTATTTTGATGTGGCGCAGAAGTTTGTTGAAATGGGAGAGCTGGATCGCGCAGTTATTACCTATCAAGAAGCTTTAATGACAGATCCCGATAATGAAGAAATTAAAAAAGCAATTTTAAATATCGACCAACTCAAATCTAAACCTGTGGCTTCTCAAAAAGTCTCTGAGAAGCTGTCCACCTTGGAAATTTACCAACAAGTTGAAAGCTTTATGAAAAAAGCTAAAAAACTTCTAGAAGAAGAAAACTATATAGGAGCTATTGAATCCTATCAAAAAGCGCTTCAAATTGCTAAGCAGCATAACTTTCAAGTAACCAAAGTAGCCGCTCCTTTAATGGAAGCGATTAACGAATTTAAATCCAAAACAAAAGCTCTTTGGGTTGAAGTTGATACCCTCTCTCAGGCTCAAAAATATAACGAAGCCAAAGAAAAAGTAATACAGCTTTTAAAAATTAACCCGAACTTTGAGCCCGCTTCCTTAAAACTGAAAGAATTTAATTCTCTTTTAGAAAAACAAGCCAAGCATTTATATTCACAAGCCGTGATGTACGAAGCCCTCCCAGACATTGAAGCTGCCAAAGAAAAGTGGGAATCGATTCTATCTCTTCTAACCCCCGAAGATAGTTACTATCAAAAAGCCCAAAAGAAGCTCACTTACTACGCCAGTTTCTAAAGAATGAAAGACACAGGATGAAAGAGCCTCTTGTGTAAAAAGCTAATATTGTATATGCGTGAACATATGAAACTAATTATGAAAACGATTATTTATCGTTTTTATTCCGTAGTGATTGCATTTTTTGTTTTTTATGCCCTAACGGGAAAACTGAAGTTGGCTTCAGAATTTACTGTAACGGTTGAACTTATAAAAATTGTACAATATTACGTTTTTGAATTATTTTGGAAAAAAAGAAAAATTGTAAAAAGCATAGGGGTTAAATCAAATCAATCGCAAGCTATTACCAACCATAATTTGAGCACATAATATCCTATTAAAGAATATAAAGCCAGATATAGCTATTGAAGCGTATTAGAAGATGGCAGGGGTTTTTGGTATTGCCTCACTGCTTTGAGATGCTCCTTATAAGTACTTGAGAAAAAGTGGGAGCCGTCATTTTTAGAGACAAAATAAAGATAACTTACAGGAGCGGGATTAACAGTGGCTTCCAGTGTTTCTCTTCCTGGATTTGCAATGGGACCCATAGGTAATCCTTCGTGAGAGTAGGTATTATAAGGGGTTGAGGTCTGTAAGTCTTTTTTGGTGAGGTTTCCAGAAAAATTTTTAATTCCGTAAATGACTGTGGGATCACTTTGAAGTTTCATTTTGATTCTTAATCGATTATGAAAAACAGCAGAAATCAAACGTCTTTCTTCCGGGACTCCTGTTTCTTTTTCAATGATTGAAGCTAAAATAACAAGTTGATGTTCTGTAAGCCCCAGTTTTTGGCTTTTGAAACGCAGGTCATCTGAAAAATGATCCCAGAATTTTTGGACCATGGTTCGGATGATTTTGTCAGCCGTAACAGGTTTTGAGAAAAAATAAGTTTCTGGAAAAAGATAGCCTTCCACAGCAATGCCCTCGATATGAAGTTCTTGAAGAAAAAGAGGATCGTGCGCTTTTGAGATAAATTCTTCTTTAGAAGCAAGTCCCAACGAAGCGGCCGTATCTGCCACTTGATATAAATTGTGTCCTTCAGGAACAGTTAATCGATAAAGAAGTGTTCGCCCGCTAACTAAGGTATCTAAGACTTCCAGAGGAGTCATGTTGGTAGTGAGCAAATATTCCCCGGCTTTAATCGAAGTTAGATTGCCCTTCAATCGTGCTAAAAAATAAAACTTAATTTCATTGGTGATGATGCCCTTCCCCTTTAGATTTTTTGCAATCTTTCGAAAAGGAGATCCCTGGGGAATTTCTAAAATTTGTTCGTTTTTTTCCTGAGTGGGTGTTGTGTGGAGAAATAAATAAACTTCTACGAATGCAAAGAGGACTAAGACAACAAGACTTACCCCCATCATTAAGAAAGCTTTTTTCATGGATGAGAATCCAAATAACCTTGAAGAATCAAAACGGCAGCTAATTTATCGATGACTTGTTTTCTTTTTTTTCGGCTCATGTCCGCTTCAATCAAAACATTGCGGGCAGACCGCGTTGAATACCACTCATTCCACTCTTCAATGGGAAGGGACCATTTTTGTTTAAAAGTTTCAACTAAATCTAATACTTTTTGAGTTTGTGGTGTGATCTTCATAGAAAGACTGCGAGGAATGCCAACCACAATTTTAGAAATTTGGTATTTTTGAATGATCTCATTTAAAGCGTCGCAATCTTTTTCTAAAGATTGGCGTTCCAAAGTCATGACAGGCTGAGCAGTAAGTCTAAGTTCATCGCTTACAGCAATGCCAATGCGTTTGTCCCCGATATCTAAACCTAAAATACGTTCAGTTTTTTCCATCAAGTGAAAGTCCCGGAGGAATGGTTTCTTGGATAGAATCTTCGGCATCTTCAAGGCATGCTACAGGGTAAGTACAATAAAAAGGAGCAAAAAGAGCGGTTGGGAAGTGATTGCCACTTTTTCCTTGTCCGCCAAAAGGAAGTTTTGAAGACCCTCCTACCGTCGATCGGTTCCAGTTCACAAGCCCTGTTTTGGTTCCTTGAAATACTTTTTCATAGGCTTTTTTGTCTTTCGTAAAAACAGAAACCACGAGTCCATAATCTGTTTTGTTGGCTTCTTCGATGGCTTCATCCAAATTTTTCACAATCGTTACAGCCACGTTAGGACCAAAAATTTCTGTTTCGAGATAAGTAGAAGAATCTTTTTTAGGGGAAAGAAGAGCGATTGAGGGGCTCACATAATAACCAGAAGGTGTGAGTTCTAAAGCTTTTCCTCTCATGAGAATTTCTGCTCCTTCCCGCTGAGCAATCCCCTGGAAGCGAAGATATTTTTCCATTGAAGTTTGACTGATCAAAGGGCCCATGAAAGGGATATTCGGAGTTTCTTCAAAAGCATATCCAATTTTGAGTTCTTTAGAGAGGCGATGAAATTCTTTTAAGAAAGAATCCGCAATTTTTTCTGTTAAGATAAGGCGACTTGTAGCGCTGCATCTTTGTCCTGTGGTGAGATAGGCGCCTTTGATATTTTCATAGAGGGCTTTTTCAAGCGAAGCATCGTCTAAAATAATAGAGGCGTTTTTCCCGCCCATTTCTAAAACAATTGTTTTCCAAAAGTGACTGAGCGTGGACTCTTTAATCTTTAAGCCTACATCATAAGAGCCTGTAAAAAGAATGCCATCAACTCCTGGTTCGATACAAAGCCTTCGGCCTATTTCTTTTTCTCCTTGAACCAAATTAAAAACACCGGGAGGAAATTGTGCTCGATGAATAAGTTCCGCCATAAATTGACCCACCGCGGGGGTTTGCTCAGAGGGTTTAAAAACAACCGTATTCCCTGTGAAAAGAGCAGGAACAATATGACCGTGAGGTAAATGGGCAGGAAAATTAAAAGGCCCAAGAACCAGCATCACTCCTTTAGGCTTATAGCGATATCGTCCCATGAGTTTAGGCTGCGCATTTGGAACTTCTTTTTCGCTAATGAGCTTTGTTCCTTCTTCAAGAGTAATCGTAATTTTTCCAAGAAGTCCTTGGGTTTCTTGTAGGGCTTCCCAAAGAGGTTTTCCTGTTTCACGAGCGATGAGCTCGGCCATTTGATCCAGGTGAGTTTCAATTTCTTTATAGAATTTTTTAAGATAAAGTGCTCGTTCTTCTTGGGAAAGCGCACGCCATTTTGGAAAAGCTTGTTTGGCAGCTTCCGTAGCTAGGCAGACGTGCGAAAAAGAGGCATAAAAAGTTCCAAGCGTATCTTTAAGATTTCCAGGATTAAGGCTTTCAAAGGTTTCTGATTTTTCTTTAGGAATAGTAAAAGTTCCGTTGATGTAATCCCCGAGGTACGTGAAAGGCCGCAGACTACGCATGAGATTCTTGCTCAAAAGGTAAGAAATGAAGTAGGCCGCCGGGCTCAATGCCTAAGATTTCCCTGGCTTCTGTGGGTAAATAAATATTTTTCCCGTCCACTTTGTATTCCGTGGCGACCGCTTTAAAATCATCATTTTTATCATGCCCGACAATCCCCATCTCTTTCCATTGACGCACATTGGCCTTTTTAAATTTCAAAGCTTTTACTTTTTTAACGAGAGTTACATCCTTCATCCGAGCGCCATAATGAGGGCCTCCATCGAAAGGATCGATCATCTCTAGATATTTAAATCCAATGGATTCAAGCATTTTTTTGGCTGGGAGACTGTCTTCTCCGACTTGGCCAATGAGTTCTCGAATGCGTGCTTCTAAGAGACAAATGTAAATATCTTGTCTGGGGAAAAGCGATAAAATGAATTCCTTGTTTTTTCGACTGATACGATCAGCTTCCATATAAGGAAGATTGGTAAACTTTTGTCCAATGGCTTCCCAAAGAAGCGATTTTCCATCTGGGGTGAGTGGAGGTAAAAACTCAGCAATGATGCGATCTTTAAAACGACGTTTGTGCATAGCAATAAATAAGAATCGGCCCCAAGACAAAAGTTTTCCCAAATGTTTTCCTGTATGGCGAAAAGCTGGATGAAGAACGAGTCCCCCTACTTCAGTGGGGCCATCCATATCATATCCTAGACGCAAAACCTGATGAACAATGCCTGAGTGAATGGTCTGGCTAAATTTTTCAAGACGAAGGACTTGGAAATAAAAATGAGGGACATCTTTTGTGCCATGTTGAGCCATAATCATCGATGTTCCAATCATTCTTTTGGACTCTAAATCTTCTAAGCAAAAGATATAATCTGCCTCTCCCTTATTTCTGGTTTCTCCAGAAAAAGCAGCCATCGACTTTTGGATTTGT
>JACPST010000188.1 GCA_016193165.1 Deltaproteobacteria bacterium | reverse complement strand
TAGGAAAGAGATCCAAAAGCGCAAAGAGAATAATCAAAAAACCGATGACAACTTTTATCAATTCTATATGATATGTTCTTTCATAGAACACATAGGACGTTATTTCAGGAATGTGAGCAAGATGAATCAGCGCCCATGCTCCTAAAATAGAAGCCAAAACCGCAGGAATCCCAAATCGCCACACGATATCCCACCGAATGTGTTTTTTAATGAGAAAGAATTTAAAGATATTATTCGTCAGATGAACTACAGCCGTCGAGGCAATGGCAATGTCGATGGGGAAAAAGAGCGCAAACACAGGCATGAGGAGCGTCCCCAACCCAAAGCCAGAAAAAAATGTAAGCCCCGAAACACAAAGGGCTGAAATCGCAACAACGAGATATTCCATAGGACATCCCTTTAAACAATCAGCATCATGTCGCCATAGCTAAAGAGTTGGACAAAAAATTAAAATTCAGACCGTAACAAGAGGTTCTTTTTTCCTAAGCTTCTTAACTTTATCCTTATTTTTCTTTTCTCTTAAAAACTTTTGAGCCATATCATACCCTGTTTTAAAGAAGTCGGAATCGACACTTGAAAAATCGCCTTGTTCAAATTCACTTAAAATCTTTTCATCCGAAGGAGCCTTCTTAGCAAGCTCCTTTAATGTCTTAAAATAAGGTTCAAATTTATCTTTTTCATTTTTTACCATGCATCCTCCTGATGGTCGTTTGAATGGCTTTTTGAATCCTAATTAATCTCTCTGGTTCAATCGTGCCATAATCCAAAATTTCTTTTGCAACTCCAGCTATATATTCTCTAAAGTTTCCTCTTTTATATCTTCTTATATATGAAAGCGCAAAATCATAAATTTTACGTAAACCTGACGGTAATCGTTGAGCAATTTCAATCTCTAATCTTTCGTATGTCCAATTTTCTAAATTACCCAAATTTCTTAAGTCAGCTATCTTATTTTGCCATTCAACAATAGAGACCTTGTTTATTTCTCGCCATTGCTTACTTTTTTCTGAATACGGTGACATATTCTTCTCTTTTCGTCAATTTTTCTCATTGGATTGGAATATGCAATGGCCATGCCAACTCTTTTAAGCTTAAAATGAATGAAAAAGGAGTCGGATTTCCGTCCGTAATATATTAAACAATCAACATCGTGTCGCCATAGCTAAAGAGCTGGTAGCGGTGAGAGATGGCTTCTTGGTAACAACCAAAGATAAAGTCTCGGCCAGCAAAGGCTGAGATCATGACGAGCAAAGAAGATTTAGGTTGATGAAAATTGGTTTGGAGAGCATCCACAATCTGAAATTTAAATCCAGGATAGATAAATAAATCCGTCCAACCACTTCCAGCTTTCACGCTTCCCTCCTGAGCTGAAGATTCTAAGGCCCGAATGGTGGTTGTCCCTACAGCAACGATTCTTTGCGCATCGTTTATTTTTTGTGCGGCTTCTTTTGAAATCTCAAAATATTCGGCATGCATTTTATGATCTAAGATATTCTCCATGCGAATGGGAAGAAACGTCCCTGCTCCCACATGAAGCGTCACAGAAACAAGCTCGATTCCTTTTGCCTGAGCTTTTTCTAATAGTTCAAAAGTCCAATGCAGTCCTGCCGTAGGCGCAGCTACTGCCCCCCAGTTAAATCGATTGGCAGCAAAAATAGTTTGGTATCGATCTTGATCGAGGACTTCATCTGATCTTTCAATATACGGAGGAAGGGGTATGTGACCCTGTTTTTCCAAACTTTCCTCAAGATCTCCCTCACAATAAAGCTCCACAAGGACTTTGCCATCGTTTAAAATATCTTTAATAAGTCCGAAGAAGGTATCATGAAAAATAATTTTTTGATGGACAGAAATCTTTGCAGAAGAAGAACTTAAACACTCCCATGTGTTGTGATTTACTCTTTTTAAAAGGAAAATCTCAACTTTTCCGCCTGTCTCTTTTTTTCCCAGAAGTCTTGCTTTGAAGACTCGAGTGTCATTCACCACCAGACAATCTCCCCTCTCTAAGAAATCTAAAATGTGTTCGAAGGTCGTATGATGGATCTCTTGTGTATTGCGATGGGCGACTAAAAGCTTGGACTGTCCTCTCTGAGCAGACGGATATTGCGCCACCAATTCCTGGGAATAAGAAAAGTCAAATTGAGAAAGCTTCACGAGTTCTTTTTAGGAAGAAACTGTGAAATAATGTCGATTGGAATAGGAAATGCAATCGTTGAACTTTTCTCTGTAGATATCTCAATTAAGGTTTGTAAGTACCTCAGTTGAAGCGCAATGGGGTGCTGGGCAATGACTTCTGCGGCATCTGCAAGTTTTGCAGCTGCTTGATATTCCCCTTCAGACGCAATGATTTTGGCTCTTCGTTCCCGTTCGGCTTCCGCTTGTTTGGCCATGGCTCGCTGCATTTCTTTGGGTAGGTCAATGTGTTTGACTTCAACGCTTGAAATTTTAATGCCCCAGGCATCTGTGCGTTTGTCTAAAATTTCTTGAAGCTGAACGTTAATTTTTTC
>JACPST010000201.1 GCA_016193165.1 Deltaproteobacteria bacterium | reverse complement strand
TTTTTCTTCTAGGAGCGCACAAAGCTCTGCGCGTTTGGAGTCAGCAAGCCCCGCGTCTTTAAAAAATTGATTCACAGTCTCTAGTGCAATTTTTTTATTTTGCCATAATCTCCGAGAGGTATGAATTTTTTGCTCAACAGCCTGGTAAATCGCTTGAATCATGACATGCGTAATTCCATAGTCTGCAAGCGAGCCTACTTCGGGACGAAAGTGATAGGGCTGGTGAGTATAGGAGGCAATGACAAGATCAGATCCAATATCTTTGGCTACGTGGGTTGAAAGGGTCTCTCTAATTTCTCCATCATAGTAATAGACCGTTTCGCCATCCACCTTTAAAGGATAGGGATGATAAATTGGGGGAAGGGCGGTCGAAGCAGCGCAGGCTTCTGAAATCTTAACCGAGCTATCATATACGGCTTGATGTTCTGGGCGAGGCTTCAGGTTTTTATATTTACTAAAAATAGATTTTCGAGAGTAATCCAGCTGGGTGGCAACAACAAAAAGATCAGAGACCAGATCTTCAAATTTATTTGAAGGAAGCGCTTTTTCTCTTAAATACTTTTCAATCCCTGTGGTTGTGAATACGCCCCCTAAAACGAGATGGTTTTTAATAAAGGCTTCAAAACCTCCAGAAGCCAATGCTTTTTTGCGCTCCCACAGAGACTGGAAATACTTGGTAAAACGAAACTGGGGGCGAACAATATGAAAAAGATCTGTGTATCCCATTTTGGGAAACTTCTTTTTCTCTTTTCTAGAATCCAAAAAAGACTGAATAATCTCTGAAAGGGTATAGCCGGAAGCTAGAAAAGAGGCGATGATGGAGCCCGCACTAGAGCCCACATAGGTATTGATAAAGGGAGCAGGAGGAGATTCTCCTTTTTTTTGTTTGAGGGTCCCTCCCCAGAAATGAATCCCTTTGCGTTCCAAAGCCAAGCATACGCCGATGTGAAAACAGGCGGCTTTGACAGCCCCTCCACTGGCAACAAATGCAATTTTTTGTTTATGGGCGAAAACAATTGATTTTGACATGCAGCCTCACTATAATCGTTAGTATTAAAAAGAGGTATCAATAAATGCAAGACATTAGTGATAAAGAAAAAGGAGCCTGGCTTCCTCTCCTGGAATACGCGGTTAAAAAAGGGATGAGTCTTTCAACACTCCGGAGAAGAATTAAAGCCAATAAAATCCAGTTTCAACTTCGAGAAGGAAAATATTATATCTATGACGATGGAAGTTTTCCTCTTGAAGATCCCCAAAAAGTCATTTCAGATCTTAAAGAACAGGTGGTGGATTTAAAAACGCTGGTTCAGGTTTTGGAAAGCAAACAGTAATCCCTCAGCAGGCTGTTCAAACTTATTCAATCAACTTACGATACACTTTATTTTCATTATCTTGAATTTTTTTAAAAATGAGCGCTATTTCGTGTGGCGGAAGGTCAATGACAGCAGAATCATAGTTTTTGTGCCACCAATATTCAAAACTCTTAAAATTACTTGTAATTAATACTTTAGGCGTGAGTCTTTCTAAAAGTTCCCAGGTAAAAAGATAGTTTGCGTCTTTGCTATTTTCTTCTTTAAAATCAGGATTCATAAAGGTGATCAAGACAGGAAAAGCCATGGCATTTTTTTCAGCGATGAGGTGATAGCCGATATAGTTTAAAAACCTGGGATTATATTTTTTAAGTTCTTCAAAAGCATTTTTCTGACTAACCACTCTTTTAATTTCTTTGAGTTGTTCATCAAGATTGGGGCGGTAGTAATAAAGGCTGGATGTCACAAATTGAATGAACTCTTGAATTCGGCTATCTCCTTCGAGGGCTACATATTTATCAAAAACCCACCCTTCTTCCCCATTTTCCAAGAGCTCTATTTTGTACCAATGCCCCTCAAGCTCACCAATTTTTATTTTTTCTGTAGTTTTATCTAAAATTTTAACCGCGCTCCCTTTAAAGACTTTTGTAATAATCGTAGAATTTGTGACAGAAGGAGCATTCCGAACATTGGCATATTTTTCAATAATTACCCCGGTCAGGGCTTGTGCGTGTGCAGAAGAAAAACAAAGCAAAAAAGCAAATACAAGAAATAATTTCAACCCAACCGAACTCATCTTTTTTGATTTGCCTGCATTGTTAGAACAAGATTTTCAAGGGCGTTTATTTTTCTTTCCAAATTATTTACTTTGTTAACCAATGCCCCATTTGTTTTTTGTAATTTGGAAATGACTGCTGCGGAAGATGGAGAAAGAATGTTACCCTTAACGATTAAATCATGAGCAACCACAAGGTCTCCTCTGGTTGGAGTGACGGGGATATCCGGCCACTGATCCCCTATCCATACAAATCCTTCACTATCTATAGTAAATACTTCTTTTACATGTTGACCTTTGTAATACTCATTAAATAAAGTATCCAAAGATTTTCCAGGCGTCACAGTAGTGAAAAAATCACCTTGAACGAGGGCGGGCCCCTCAGGAATCTCTTTTGACGTATCCGTTTTAATAACGGTCCCTGATTGAAAGATGGGAAATGCTTCGGCATAGGAACTTAAAAAAACTACCAAACAAACCGCGCCTAATATTTTTTTCATATTTTCCCTCCTTATGTTTTTAAAATTAAACTGAACAACGATCCCTAGAAACAACATTCAAAATAAGCTACCATTTTTTATTTTAGTGTCAAGGATTAACAGTTTCCTAAGATTGACAGCATACCCTATATATGGCATACTGACCCTAGAGGTTGAATGTATGAAAAAAACCACTGTTTATTTAGAAGAAAACGAACTTAAGCAATTAAAGAAAAAAGCTTTCTTGAGTAATAAGTCCACAGCTGAGCTTATTCGTATGGGAATCCGGTTGGTTACACAACCTTCTTCTTCCAAAGAGGCAAAGGCCTTAAAAGCTTTAGAAGAGATTAGAAACCAATTTGAAGACTTATCTGAACCTCAGGTAGAAAATCTCGTAGACTCTGCCAAGAAAGCTGTAAGACGTGAAAAAAAGAGTCGTCGTTGATACTAATGTCGTTTTAAGTGGCTTTTTGTCGTCAAAGGGGCCCCCTGCTAAAATCCTCGATGCTTGGATGAGGCAGCAATTTACCCCATTTTTATCTTCTGAATTAAAACAAGAATATTTCTCAGTACTTGAATATAGTCATATCAAGCAAAGGTTGGGGTCTCGCTATACAAAAGCATATGAAACTTTAACACTTATTGTAGAAATGGCTAAATTCGTTAACATCAAAAATCCTAAGATTCATCTTTTCAGTGACACAGATGATGATATTTTGGCAGAGATAGCCAGACGAGGAAAAGCTCACTATATTATAAGTGGGGATAAAGCGGTGTTAAATGTCAAAACATACAAAAATATTAAAATAGTTTCTGCAACAGAATTTCTGGAAATTTTATCGTAAATCAAATTTTAGTTTAATCCCTTAAATAATGGCAGGTGTAGCCGCCGGGGTTTTTTTGGAGATATTTTTGGTGATAGTCTTCGGCTTTGTAGAATTCTCCTGTGGGAGCAATTTCTGTAACAATTTTTCCCTTCCATTTTCCTGATTTTTGGACTTCTTCTTTAACCTTTAAAGCCACGCGTTTTTGTTCTTCATCTTGATAAAAAATGGCTGAGCGATATTGGCTGCCGATGTCATTGCCTTGCCTATTAGATGTCGTAGGATCGTGAAGTCTAAAAAAGTATCTCAAAAGTTCTTCATACCTTATTTTTTGAGGATCAAAGACAACTTGAACAGCTTCGGCAT
>JACPST010000200.1 GCA_016193165.1 Deltaproteobacteria bacterium | reverse complement strand
TTTTTGTTTGGCAATTTCTTCCGCAGACAAAGCAACTTCAGGAGATTTGGGCTTTGGTTTTTCTTCGACAATAACATTGATCTTAGGCTTCACGCGCCCAGAAGGCTGACTGGCTGGAGCAGGAGATTTGATTTCCTCCAAAACCTTGGCAGGCGCTGGCTTTGAAACCTCTTTTTTAGGAGGCTCGGGGACAACAG
Source organism: Deltaproteobacteria bacterium (assembly GCA_016193165.1). Lineage (GTDB taxonomy): Bacteria > Bdellovibrionota > JACOXK01 > 2-02-FULL-40-11 > 2-02-FULL-40-11 > JACPST01. The sequence continues at coordinate 7,879 of JACPST010000200.1, read as the reverse complement.
GAGCGGCAGGCGGAGGAGGCTCTACTTTTCTTCGACGAATAACAGAGGTCTGAACCCGTTTTTCAACAATATCTCCCTTTCGAACTTCTGTTAAAGAAACACCTTTTTTTTGTAAATATTGGCGCAAGGCTTCCGCTTCTTCTTCAGAAAACGTTTTGACCCGAGCAGAAATTTTAATTCCGGCCTCAGAAATTTTTTCTAACAACACTTCTGAAGTCAAATGAAGTTCTGTTGCTAAATCCGAAAGTTTAATTTTTTTCGGCGGCATCCTTTTTTTCTTCCTTTATTTCTTCTTTTACCTCTTCTTTTTGAGTTTCTGCTGAGGCACTTACTTGTTCTTCCGCTCGCTTGGGATTGACCAATTTATCGGTGGTTAACCCCTGATCCATAAGCACTTGGGCTTCTTGTTTTAAGGATTTTGCTTTTTCTTCATCCCCAATACCTGGAACTTGCAAAAGATCCTTCACTTCCGCTTTGGCCACATCCTCAAAGGTATCATATCCATTCTGATAAAGCCCCATGGCTAAAGTTTCGTTGACCCTAGGAATGGCGGTCAGACTTTTCTTAGCACGCGTTGTACGTTCTAAGATTTTAGATTCCGTAATAATATCAAGCTTCCAACCGGCGAGCTGCATCGCCAAACGAACGTTTTGGCCTTTTTTCCCAATGGCCAAAGACAGCTGATCATCGGGGACAATCACTTCCATACTGTGATTGACTTCATCAATAATGACTTTAGAAATTTCAGCGGGCGCTAATGCATTCACAACAAACTGCATATCATTGTCACTCCAAGGAACAATATCAATTTTCTCACCTCGGAGCTCTTGAACCACATTTTGCACTCGCGTTCCTTTTACCCCCACACAAGCTCCTACAGCGTCCACATCGGAATCTTTCGAATAAACTGAGATCTTCGATCGAAACCCCGGCTCTCGGGCTGCTCCTTTAATAATGACAATACCTTCAGAAACTTCAGGAACTTCCAATTCAAAAAGCTTAATCAAATAGAGAGGAGTAGATCGCGACAGCACCACTTGAGCCCCCCGGGTTGTGGCATCTTGCACATCTAAAATATAAGCCTGAACGCGATCTCCAGAACGAAAATTTTCTCCAGGAATTTGCTCACGCGGAGGAATAATGGCTTCTGTTTTTCCCAAATCCACCATCACATTACCACGCTCATACCGCCTGACAATTCCTGAAATAATTTCACCTTTCCGATGAAAATACTCTTTATACACGAGGTCTTTTTCCGCTTCCAAAACTTTTTGAGTAATGACCTGCTTTACTGTTTGAGCATCGATACGTCCAAATTTTTTAGCATCCAGCTTAACCCCAATGCTATCCCCTACGGTTGCCTCAGGATCTAATTTTTTAGCTTCTTTGAGCACAATTTCCATCTCTTCATCTTGGATTTTTCCTACAACGGTTTTAAATTGAAAAAGCTCAATATCATCGATTTCTTCATTAAAATGCGCTTCAATTTCTTTGGTTAACCCGTATTTTTTCTTTGCCGCCATCAAGAATGCCGCTTCCAATGCTTCGATAATCACTTTTTTATTCATTCCACGGTCCTTGGCAACCTGCTCAATCAATCGTCCTAAACTTTGTTGTAACATCGCGCGCTTCCTCCCTAACTATTATTAAATGAATATTTAACATTGGCCGATTTAATATCCTTCCACAAAATCTCAACGATTTTCTGATCGACCTCTAACAAAACTTTATCATCCTTCATTCCTCTTAAAATGCCCGTAAAATTTTTCTGCATGCTCCCATCTTCTTTGATAAGGGGGGCATAAAGATGAAGCTGTACTTCACTTCCACTAAATTTTTGAAAATCATCCTTCTTTTTTAAAATACGATGAACTCCAGGTGAAGAAACCTCGAGCTGAAACTCTCGATACTTTAAATCTGGAATCACTTGTCCTTCCAGCATGGTTTCAATCTCTCGATGAACGCGTGAACAATCTTCAATTGTTACACCCGTACTGTTTTTATCAATATACACTCTCAAAACTTGTCCTTGATGAGATTTTAAAAATTCAACCGCAACTACAAGGACACCCTGAGCTAAAAGCCTCTGAGCAATGAGATTTTCGACCTGTTCTTCAATTTCTCTTTTCCGAAACATACAAAAAAAAAGTGGGCAAAGCCCACTCTCTTTAATAAAAAACCAAACTAAGCAGTTCGGTAATAGCAAATCTTAAGAAGCCATGCAAGGGGAATTTGGCCTCATCATAATCAGCGCATTTTCATGATTGGGATAATAGTTCTTGCGTATCGTTTTGATTTCAAAGCCAAATTTTTGATAGAGGCTCTGGGCAGCCCTATTACTTTGACGAACCTCTAAAGAAAAAAGAGAAACCTCTTCCGTAGAATATTGATTTAAACAAAATTGAAGCAGTTGACTCCCAATGCCTTCTCTCCGCTGGCCGGGCGCCACGCATAAATTTAAAATGTGCACTTCATCTAAAATTTTCCAAAAAGCCACATAACCCACTATATCTTTTTCTTTTCGCGCGACATAAAGATTCTGAGAAGGGTTCTCTAAAAGTTCCTCAAATAAAGCCAAACTCCAAGGATCCGGAAAGGATTGCTTTTCAAGAACATCAATCTTGGGCAAGTCTTCGATCTGAGCTCGAACAATGTGGATGCTTAGTCCCACAACGTTTTAATACGACTACGGCGCTTAATATTTTCAATCCAGTCTTTTAAATTTTCTTGAAGTCTTATTTTAATCAACGCCTCTTTGGCTTGCTTGAACGTGAGGGAGCCCTGACTTCTTTTTTGAAATGCTTTAATCTCTTCCCCCGTTACATAAATATAGGCTGAAAGAATTTTGTCTTTAATGAAACGCTCGACCACAACTGAGCGGCTTAAAACATCTTTAAGCTCTTCTTCAGACCACTGATCATCGGACATAAACTTTTTAAACTCAAAGCCGCGCGCGGCAAAAGCCGAACCAAATTTATTTTGAAATTTTTGAAAAAGGAGATTTTTCTCTTTTTGGGAAAGCGAAGTCACTCCAAAACTTTGCGCCTCCCGAAACACAAGTTTTTCAATCATAACTTTTTTCGTCATCTCTTTGAGTTGATCTGGAGAAATGGCTTGAGAGATATTTTGGCCTTGCTTCATTCTTTCAACAGTCATTTCACGTTTGATTTCCCAATAGGTCAACACCTCATCATCAAACGTCGCAATGACCTTATTCCACAATTCAGCCCGAGCGGTGGATGCCGTAAGAGCCCCCAAAAGGGCTAAAATGATGAGCTTCTTTTTTGGCATGCTTTATATGATACTACTTGGATACTACTTTTAGAAGCGGAAAAGGATCAGCAGGAGTAATATCTGCCCAGTTTTGAGAATCTGAGTAAAAAAGAGATCCCATATTGTCTGGGGAAGATAAAATTTTAAGTTTGCCTTGGAGCTTTACCTGATCCACCCTGAGATCGGAACTCACCGCTCGCATGTCCAACGGAAACTCTCTAAACATAGCTTCAGTTTTAAAAACTAAAACCAAGCCTCCTTTATCATTGGGCAAAAGATACCCCACTTTCTCATTGGGAAGTTTTTTGATCTTAGCGTCAATCAGTTCCCCATTTTCTTTAAGCTCTTTTACTTCTAAGATTACGGGAGCTTTAGACCACCGTTCCACATCGCCTACTGTGGTTCGCTCTAATACATCTTCCTGCCACTGCTGTTGTCCGCGTTGAACCTCATTGTCCAAATACCCTTCAAAATCTACTTGAATCACAATTGGGACTGAAGACTTGGGCCGAAGAAGAAGCGTACTATAAACAAAAGGAAAAGGCTTTCTTTGAGGAAACTCAGAGAGCGCCACCTCGAAATCTGAGGATCCTAACAAAGCCAGATCAATCTCAGAGGAATCGACTTCAACCGCCACCGCTATCTGAGTATTAGAAATAGAAAAAGGGACTTCTTTCAAAACAGGGGAATTTGTCCCATCCGTGGCTTTGAGACGCAAAATAAAGTTTTTAGTCCCCACAAAAGCAGTCGAAGCTGGAGCTATATTTTTCTTCGTCACATGGATTGTGCCCTGGTAGGACTCAAGTTTTACTTCCTCAAAAGAGGAATCCTGTAGTCTTTGGCCTTCGGCATAAATATAATAAAAAAGGCGTACGTATTTCGCCGCGGTATCGGAATCTTCCGCCCTCACCTCAAAAGAAGGTAAAAAGGAAGAGGAGTCTTCCCAATCCGCCACAGATTGGATAAAGGTCAAAGGTTGAGCCGGAATCAGAGAAATCACCGGAGACTCTTGATCCTCTCGCAATAGGGAAGAAGGGCTTGGACTCTGGGATGCTTTTTCAAAGCAGCCTAAGGAGAGACTCACAAGAATCATTAAAAAATAAATTTTCCACTGTTGTTTCATAAAACCTCTCTTTAAGGACATGTCAGGGGAATCGTCGCATAGGCGGGGCCGCCAGAAACATACCGCACACCTTGTTCGCCATGACACACTCTTTGTTTGGCAGAGTCTAGAGCCTCTACATGAATCATCAATTGCTCATCAAAAGGAATATCGCTAAACACATAGCGGCTATATTCTTTTCTATCGAGTGGCTCTTTTGTTTTTTGTGAAAAATTGCCACTAAACGTAAATTGATAAAAAACCACCTCTTCTTCAAACTTTTTCTTCCCGGAGTCACTCAACGTCATAAACACCTCGGGATACTTTAAATCTAACACTAAGCCTTGCTCTGTTTTTGTATTTTTCTCATCCTCTGAACCACAGGCGGAAAATAAGAGGAGAGCTAAAATGCTAATTTTGAGGATCATATTTTCGTACATCACGCGCCCCCTGTGCCCCATCTCTCCCTCTTTCACCATAAACCCCCATGGCGCCCTTTGGACCTTCTTTTCCATCAAACCAAAAGCTTGTCTGATGCCGCTCTGGATCCTCATATCGTCGCCCCCTGCCCCCTACAGGCACGCTGCCTGGAGCTCCGCCCTCTCCTGCCCCACCTCCCTCTCTACCTTTACCGCCTTTGCCGCCTTCATTGAAAATAAAAAATGATCTCTCATCAGAAGAAGAAAAATTTTGCTCATAGAAAATAGAGACATTGCCTCCTTTCCCACCTGCTCCGCCATCCCCTCCTCTTCCACCATCTCCGCCTCTACCTCCATTGCAAAAAAATTGATATTGAGATCCTCCATTGTTCCAAATCGCGCTGTCAAAATTTTCGCCATTACTGGGATGGCTAAAACCACGGCCTCCATTTCCTCCTCTGCCTCCTTTGCCACCACCTCCTCCATCGCCCCCTCTGGTATCAAAATATCCTCCCATAAATTTCTTTACATAAAGAGTTAAATCGCCACTCTTTCTACCCTCCTGACCATTTCCTCCTGCCTCACCCTGAAAACCCATTTGAGCGTCCTCGATAATTACCCCAAGAGGATAATACCCGGGAGGGGGATCTCCTCTTCTCCATTCCGCATTTTTTCCATGGCCTGCCGCGCTCCTGGATTCTCCCTCTTTCCCATGGTGTTTTTCTTCCTTATGTCGTGTATCGATTCGTCCCATGAGTTGCTGGCGTTGGTCTTCTGATAAATTTAACCCTGGAGTTTGAAAGTTCAGAGCATCAAACACATCCGTTTTAATCGTTAAAGAATTCCCCAGCGTATGAATGGCGCTTTTCTGTTTTAAAATAATCTTTTTGGCATCAATCGTCACAGGCCGGCTGAGATAGAGCTTGGCTCCCTCTCCTAAATAAAGCTGGCTAATATAAAATGTCGCCGTTCCTGTTGCAGAATCTAAAATAGGCGATAGTAGAGACGCCAAAGAAACTTCTGTATTTTTTTGGATGATGAGAGAAGCACGCTCTTCGGAAAAAGAAACGCTAGAGAGCAAAACCAAAAAACTTAAAAGACAACTTAAAACTACGCATTTCACAGGCAGGTGTTTAAAAAAGATTTACCAGTCTGTCAATGTAAAAAAAACAGGTAGCGCTTACCCCCCTAAAATCCACGCTACCTGTTTACCACTGAACAACGATGTTCAATGGATTTTCTTACATTCCAAAACTAATTCCGGCCATCGCAACCCAATACTTGTCATACGAACGGAAGTTTCGATTGTCATACACACTGGCTCCTGCTCCATTTGGCCCCCAAATGATTCGGCCATTTTTGTTATTGAGCAGAGAACCCACTTCCGTTCGACCTATTAAAGCTACTTCACGAGAAAGTTTCAGTTTCATCCCCCCAATCGCGCAAGCCCCGTACACGCTTTGAGGAAGTGTAATTTTGACGATCCGATTTGTCGTATACTCGTTATTAAAGTAGCTAATACCCCCTCCGATAAAAGGTGTCATAATAGAATCCGGAAAAAGTTCATATTTAATGTTTCCACCCACAGCAATTTGTCTCATTTCTCCAACATGGTCCGCGCCAATGGGATCACTTAAGCTTCCTAATGGAGAAAAAGCACTCATCGTATCAAAGTTATAATTTCTAATCACCCGGCTTTGAAGAAGCACATCTTTGGTAATATTAAATGTGGCATAGCGAAAGACACCTTCGATCGAAACATTTGAAGACAGAGGAATTTCTGCTGAAAATCCTGCGGAATATTTATTGATTAAATAAGGATTTTCATCAATCGCTCCCATCACACCAAATGCGGGTGTCACACGCAAACTCAATGGATTCTTACTCATCACTCCTGAAATAACTTCTTCAGGTGCCTCTTTTTTGGTTATTTCTCCTTGCGCAGGCATTTCTATTGGCGTGGACTCTTCTGCCTCTGCAATATAGGCAGTAAATAAAAATGCCGTCCCTGCAAGGACTCCCAAGAATTTTTGTTTAAACTCTTTTTGTTTCATGTGTCTTCCCCCTTTATTGGCCCTTTGTTAGGCGATTGAAGCTAAGAGCAAAATGTGTGCCGAACAGAGGCGTATTTTATAACTTATTGAAATTACTAGTAGTTTTATAATTATCTCCCTATATTGTCCTTTAAAACGACACTTATGACATGTGTAAATATTTTCCATGTTCAGAGAAATAAATCTAATTTATTATGTAATTTCATATAGTTATAATTTCATAGATGGTGCTCTAGCAATGATTAATTTTTAATCAACAATGATCGGCACTCTGCCCAAGAAATAACGACTTAAACATTTTTAAATGTAAAATCAATAGGTTAACTGTGATATTCTTATATTTTCAGTAACAAAAAATGTCTCTTGTTAATCGCGTTAAATAATAACATGTTGAATTTACATATCAATTTTTATGGCACGTTCTTTGCTCTTATACAAAGGTAGGTTTCTAAGAATGATGGTGGAATTTAAAGTAATGTTTTTAGTCTTTCTTTCCCCCCCTTGAGGCCCCTTCCTCAATTCGTCCCTTTGGACTAAAAACATTACTTCCACCACAATTTTTTTTATTTTCGACTGAGTTTAATAGACTTATAGATTTCAAACGCCATAAAGACGACAACAATGAATATCAGAATCATAATCATAAGCCTCATCCAATTAAATGGACTCCCTCCAATGGCCTCTTCTTCTTGACCTTCCTGATAGAGAATTCCTCGTCCTTTAGCGCTTTTATCTTCCTCTGCGGCTGATTTTTCTTTTTTACCTTCTGATTTTTGTCCTTGAGAAGGGACGCTCTCTTCAGAACTTCTGGCAGCTTTGCCTCCTGAAGCAATAACGCTGGAGGAAGATTCTCCTTCACCTCCATCCCTGACGATATCTACGTTTTGACTCTTGGAAGATCCTTCGTCTAAATCGGTCATCCCGGGACGAGAAGAAATCTCTCCTCCCGCGCCACCTTCTGAACCCGCTCCGGCGGCCTGGCCACCTTCTAAACCCGCTCCTCCTTGCTCACCGCCTTCACTTCCTTCTCC
>JACPST010000203.1 GCA_016193165.1 Deltaproteobacteria bacterium | reverse complement strand
GTTGCCTGACAGACAATATCCGCTAAAGCCTTACAAATAGGATCCGCAAAAGACACATGGCCTACAATACCATTTTCAAAAAAGGTATGTTTTCGAAGTCCTCGGGTATGGTCAATAAATTGATCGACCACCACAACATCACCGGGCTTGATTTCTTCTTTCATGCTTCCCACAGCGCTTAAAGATAAAAGGGTTTGGACTCCCAATTTTTTCATCCCAAAAATATTGGCCCTGTAATTAATCTCTGAAGGAGAAAGCACATGGCCTCCTCCGTGGCGAGGCAAAAATACAAGCGTGGTTTCTTTGAGCTGCCCAATCACAAAAACATCGGAAGGAGCTCCAAAAGGAGTCTTGATCTTTTTCTCCTGTATGTTTTTAAGCCCCTCGATTTCATACAGACCCGATCCCCCGATAATTCCAATGGTGCGCGGCATTTTGGTTCTCCTGTTTAATGTAAGGGTCGCTGACCCAAGGGTCGCCAACCCAAAGTAAGATATTTTTCTGTATAGTGTTGGCTGACGAGCTGTCCGCAGGCGGCTAAAATATCTCGTCCCCGACTTTTTCGAACAAGGGCTGTAATATTGTGACTAATGAGAGTGTTTTGAAAAGCCAAAACAGTTTCATCTGAAGGTCTTTTAAAAGGTCCCTTTGGATGCTCATTAAAAGGAATGAGATTAATCTTACATCGAATCCCTTTGATGTGGCGGGCTAATTCTTTGGCATGCTCTAAACCATCATTGATCCCTCCTAAAAGAACATATTCAAATGTAAGTCGACGATTTTTTTTCAAAGGATAGGCTCTGCAGGCTTCGAAAAGTTCTTTGAGAGGAACCTTTTTATTCATTGGCATAATCTGATTTCGAATTTCATCATTGGGCGCATTCAGAGAAATAGCCAAATTTACGTCAGAATCTTTTCCAAAGCGAAGGATCTCAGGAACCAAACCTACGGTAGAAACAGTAATTTTTCTTTGAGAAAATTGAAGTCCCAACGGAGATTCTAAAATTTTAATGGCATCAATCACAGCTTCATAATTGTCCAGAGGCTCACCCATCCCCATCATCACAATATTGGTAATGCGTTGATCAACTTGTTTTTGCACTTCTAACACTTGGCTTACAATTTCGGAAGACGCTAAGTGACGAACGAGACCTTGCTTTGCTGTTAAACAAAATTTACATCCCATCCGACATCCCACCTGGGTAGAAATACAAAGGGTCGTTCGATCATCTGAAGGAATATAAACCGTTTCAATCGTATTTTTATCTGAAAGTTCAAATAAGAATTTCTCTGTCCCATCTTGAGACTTTTGCCTTTGAGCCAGCGTTAAAGTCGACAGTTGGCAATCTTTTTCTAATTTTTCTCGCAAAGGTTCAGGCTAATCTGTCATCTGAGAAAAAGCAGAAACTTTCTTTTGGAAAATCCACTTCATGATTTGCTGCGCGCGAAATGGCTTTTCACCGTAAGATTCTAAGAATCCTTTGAGTTTATGCCAATCCACGTGCTTTCAATTCTTGGGAGGCTTGATCAAAAAGATCGACTGCTTCACATTCTTGAGAATATCGAATAAGCTCTTTCATTCCTTCTTGAAACGAAACTTTAGGGCTAAAACCTAATTTCATTTTTATTTTAGAGATATCGGCAATACAGTGACGGATATCTCCTTTGCGAAACTGATCCATCACTTGAGTCTGAACGGAACTTCCGTAAAGTTCAATCAATACCTTTGCAATATCTAAAATCATCAGCGGCACGCCTGATCCCACATTAAAAGCTTCATCATCAGCTTCTGGCTTAGACATGGCCAGGATATTCGCTTCAACAATGTCATGAACTGAAATAAAGTCTCTTGTTTGCAAACCATCTTCATAAACAACAGGAGAATGATTGTTTTTAATTCGACTCATGAAAATCGCAGCCACCCCCGTATAGGGATTTGAGAGAGATTGTCTGGGACCATAAACATTAAAATAACGCAGCGCTACTGTGGGAAGATGATATGTTTTTCCAAAATTTAAAACCATCTCCTCTTGATCCAATTTACTTAAAGCATAAATCGATTGACAGTGTCTTTCGGCTGTTTCAGGAATTGGAAGGGGTGTCAAAACATTTTGACACTGAGGACAGTGAAGCTCCCACTCCTTTTTTGTTAATTGTTCTTCTGTACGCACCGGCGGTCTCATCACGCCACAGCGCGCGCATCGATAACATCCCTCTCCATAACTGCTCATTGAAGCCGCAACCATCATTTTTTGAACCCGGTGTTTGCGATTGGCCAAAATATCCAAGAGATTGGCCGTGCCCCCCGTATTCACATCCATATAATGCTTAATTTGATACTGAGATTGCCCCACGCCCACCGCCGCGGCTTCATGAAAAATGATTTCTATCCCCTCAAGTGCTTTGGCCAACCGATCCACATCTCGAACATCTCCTTGAATAAATTCAACCTCCGGACTCAAATAAGAAGGTTTTTTTTGATGAAGATGAACTTGAGGATCTAAATTATCATAAACACGAACTTCATGGCCATCGCGAACAAGACGATCAACTAAAAAAGAGCCAATGAAACCAGCTCCACCTGTCACTAATATCTTCATAAGAAAGGTTTTAAGGTAATACATATTCTTTCTTTTTTCAAGACATTATGTTACGTAAAAAAAGTCTAACACCATGAATACACTAACAATTAGCAGCCTTTTTTGCGCCTTCGTTGCTTTAGCCTTTACTTCAGTCACTGCTTTTAAAAGCACCAAAGAAAAGCAATATCGATGGTTTGCGATCCTATGTGCCACCATTTCTCTTTGGAATCTTTTTTTCTTTTTTGCCCATACCTTTAATTCGATCTTGTTAGAACGCGGTCATTTATTGCTCACCCTTGCTTTAGCTCCTTGCAGCGCTTATTTCTTCCTGCAAGTCCCAAACTGGGATGCCCAACCCAAAAACTTCACACTGATTTATATTTTGGGATTCTTAATTGCCTTGGGTATCGTGTTTCCTCCAGATAAACTTTGGATTTTTAAATACACCTCTTATGTGTACGCGGTTTCAATCGTAAGCTATGCCTTTTTCTTACTGACACGGAATTTAAGACAAACGAAACTTGGCATCCAAGAACGAAAACGACAAATCTATTTAGTCCTTGGCGGTTGGAGCACCCTTCTCATGCTCATTTTTGATCAGCTTTCTGAAGCTGGATTTCCTTTTCCAGCGATTGGAAATGTTGTTCTGATTATTTACCTTTATTTTATTTATCAAACCATCACCAAACGAAAAATTTTAGATTTAGAAGATCTTGTGGCCAAAGGGGTTTTGTTTTCCATCCTGGCAGGAATCTTAACCTTAGTTTATGTCATCTTGGTTTCATGGGTGGAAGGGCCAGCTCTTTTTTTATTTAATACTTTTGTAGCTTCTTTTGTGATCCTAATTCTTTTTGAATCCATCAAAACACTGGCAGAAAAAATAACAACTCAATTCTTTCTAAAAACAAGGATCAAAATTGAAGAAAAGATAGAGAATCTACAAAATAACTTAATTGGGATTTCAGATTTGCGAGATCTCATTGATACTGTTTTAATCGGGATCAAAGATTCCTTGAAGGCCACTCAAGCCCATTTTTTTCTTCTCGATCCCGAGGGCATTAAATTTAAACTGATTCAATCTTTAGAACCCGATCCTTCCAAAACTAAAGTGACGGAAATCCCCATCAGCCACGATTTCATCAAATACTCACAAAAAAGATATCCTCAACCCGTCAGTACCTATCTCATTAATCGAGAAATTGTTGAAGGGGGCAGCAACACCCCCAAAGAAAAACTTAAAAATACACTTCAACTTTTTGATATCC
>JACPST010000202.1 GCA_016193165.1 Deltaproteobacteria bacterium | reverse complement strand
GTAGCCGATGTGGTGGATCGGCAAGGAAATTCTTTGCCTGCCAATAAAGGAGGATTTTTGGTGGTTAAGAAACCTTGGCCATCGATGCTTCGTACTGTTTATGGAGATCATGAGCGATACAAGAAACAATATTGGAGTACATTTCCAAGGATCTATTGGACAGGAGATGAAGCCCGAAGAGATGAAGATGGCTATTTTTGGATTATGGGGCGTGCCGATGATGTGATTAAAGTATCGGGGCACAGACTAGGGTCTTCAGAAATTGAATCTGCTCTTGTGAGTCATCCTTCCGTTGCTGAAGCAGCAGTGGTGGGGATTCCCCATGAACTTAAGGGACAAGGGGTCGTTGCTTTTGTGACATTGGTTAGTGGTAAAGATCCTTCAGAGAATCTTAAAGCCGAACTCAAACAACACGTTGTGACTCAAATTGGGGCATTAGCTCGGCCTGAACAAATTCGATTTGCCAAACAACTTCCAAAAACCAGAAGTGGAAAAATTATGCGCCGTCTTCTTCGTCAAATTGCATCAGAGGGAAAAATCACTGGAGATACAACAACGCTAGAAGATATTTCTGTTGTGGCGGCTTTAGCTCAAGATGAAGATTAAATGGTCCACTCATCGTGGACAATGCCGATTAAAAACCACTGCCCATTTTTTTGTTCAAAAACAAGTCTTAAGCTTCTCCAGTCCATTCCGCTATATTTTGGATCAAATCCTGGAAAATGATATTCGACAAAAGAAGCTTCAGGGTAAACTTTAGAAATAGTATTGGTCGTATTGCCTTGGCCGATGACTTTATTGATTTCTATTTCTTTGGCTTTTGCAAAATCTTGATCATAGATAAATCGTTTGTAATATTCGCTTGGAGTAAATTCCATAGGTTCTCCAGAACCATCGTATTCTCCCCATACATATTTTTGAGTGTCTTGAAAAAAGTTTTTAATTTGATCAATGGTAAAAACAATATCCTTTTCAATCTCCACATAGGTATAGGGTGAAAATCGCACACCTTTGTCCGGATGGACAAGCTTTGAGAGAGTATCAAAATCTTTATTTTGAATGGCTAAAATTGTTTTTTGTGCTATGTTTTTTAATCTTTCTGAAGGAGATTTTAAAAAAAATCGGTAGGAGATAAAAAATGTGCATATTAGAACACCTATCATGATCCCTATTTTTTTATTTTTTGTCATGGGCTGTGCCACCTCTCCTTCCCAGCCAAAGCTTCTTTATCATTATTTGGACTTAAACGACGATGGAGTTCAAGAAGAATTTGTGGCGGAGCTAGACCTTTGCGGAACCGGAGGGTGTGAGTGGAGAATCTTGAATAAACAAAATTCTCAGTTTTTAGGAGCGGTATTTGGTAAACAAGTGTCTATTCGTATATTGACTGTGAAAAAGCAAGGGTATTACCGGTTAAGAACCTATCACAAAATGGGAGCTTTTGACGGTGTGGTTGTGGAATATGAATTTCATGGAAAAGAATATGAAGAAGTTTTTTCAAAGGATATTTCAAGTGAGGAATATTTAAAGTATTTTAAGTAGATTCTGGTGAAAAAGTCATTCCGAGCATCCTCGATGCGATTTTATTTAGGTTTAAAAGAGGTTTTTAATTTTTGTTCTTTTTTAAAGCGATCGAGTGCGAGTTGAATAAGTTTGTCAATCAGTTGTCCATAAGAAATGCCGCTGACTTTCCACATCCTAGGATACATGCTGATTTTGGTAAATCCTGGAATAGTGTTGAGTTCATTGACCAGAACTTCTTCATCTCTTAAGAAGAAATCAACACGAGCCATCCCTTCACAACATAACACTTTGTATGCTTGAATGGCTAAATTTTGTATTTTTCTAACGATATCCTCAGGTAAATCTGCCGGGGCTTTCAAAAGCGCCCCTTCTTCATCTAAATATTTGGCTTCATAAGAATAAAATTCATGTTTGGGAATAATTTCTCCCGGCGCTGAAGCAATGGGAGCTTCATTTCCTAAGACAGCACATTCAATTTCTCGGCCTTGAATATATTCTTCGATTAAAACTTTTCTGTCATATTGAAAAGCATCTTTGAGAGCTTTTTCAAAATCTTTTTTTTCTTTTACTTTATGAATTCCTACGGAAGAGCCCGAGTTGGCGGGTTTAATAAAAAAAGGGATGCCTAGTTTGTTTTGAATTTCTTCAAAGGTGATTTTGTCTTTTTCAAAATCTTGTACAGTTATAAAATCAGAGATCGGAATTCCTGCCTCTCTTAAAACCCGCTTCATGATATCTTTGTCCATACAAACCGCAGAACCCAGTACGTTAGATCCCACAAAAGGAATATTGGCGAGTTTTAAAAGTCCCTGTACCGTGCCATCTTCTCCAAACGTGCCATGAAGAATAGGGAAGATAACGTCTACAGATTGAAAGGATTTATATATGGCTATCTTTGAAAAACAGGCTCCTTGCTTGTCAATTTTGATGAAGGAAATATCGTATTTTTTCTTATCCAGAGCTTGAGCAACGTTTTTAGCAGAAAGAAGAGAGATCTCATGTTCTACGGATCTCCCTCCAAAAAGAAGTCCTACTCGTATTTTTTTAGACATGCGTGTTTAAAAAACACTATAATATAATCTCAAAAAAGAAG
>JACPST010000066.1:477-5657 GCA_016193165.1 Deltaproteobacteria bacterium | reverse complement strand
AAAAGAAGCGACAGAGATGGCTTCTGAAATGATCAGGATGGAGCGCGCAAACGGTTATAGAGGAAAAGTAGAAATCCAAGTTTCTATTGATGTTCAAATCGCGCGCGAACAAAAAAATCCTGAAGCTGAGGCGGCTGAAAGAAAATCTGTCGATAATAAATAAATTTATTTTTCCGATCACAAGTCCACTGCTTTTAAAGCACAAGAGAGAATGGAAATCGGAGTGTCTCCACACGGTAAATCAGAAGGGTCTGTGTTGGCGCTTATGATAATTAAAATGGGTTCTGGGTATTGCTGAACCGTTTTGGCCAAGCCTTGGCCTAAGCTTTGGCAGCGCTCTTGAGTCGTAGGCATGACCGTGAGAGGGACAATTTGAGTTTTAGGAGAAAGAACTTGCAGAAAAGGAAGCTGAACTTCCAGCGTGGGATCTTGGAAGAAAGCCAATTCATCGTGGCGAAGAGAGGGCGTATTTTCCATCCAAAGAACCGCGAGTTCTTCATTAATTTTAACTTCTCCTAAGGGAGTTTGCCACGCGCCTCTAGAGTAAATAGCAAATTTTTCTCCTCGTTCAGTGTGGTTTTGGCCCAATAAAATGACATGATTTGGAATTTCAATAGAGGCATAGATCTCTGCCATCTTTTTCCCAACTAAAGCAGTGTTTCCATGGGGGACGGTAATGGCTTTTGCTTTTTTTCTGGGGATGGGAGTGCCCAGAAAAGACAGGAGAGTAGATCTGAGTTCCCCCGCATCCGCGGGATATAAAAGTCCTGAAAAAAAAGAAGGTCTAATGGGCGTCACTCTTTTCTGTATATAAGAGTCACCCCGCCTTGACAAATAGTTTGTATTTCAGTAGCTTCGCTTTTTTGCCGGACACTAGTGTATGAAGCTAAAACTCCATGAACTTCAAAAGCCTCTCACGCTTTCCCTTTCCGAGTCCGATGATTGGTTTCGGAATATTTTTTGGGTTTTAAAATTAAAAATCCAAGGCCCGCTTTCCTTGCATTTGGTGCTGACCAAAGAAAAAGAAGATATTTTTTTCGAAGGCCACCTCAAAGCAAATCTCATTTTAAATTGCTCTCGCTGTGCCGAAAACGCTCCGTATACTTTTGATGAATTTTTCTCTCCTATTTTTACCCACGGCCAAGATCCTCATGAAAAGGGTGCTGAGCTTTCTAAAGGTGAGCTGGATATCACCTACTTTAAGGAAGATGAGCTTGATGTGGCAGAAGTGATTCGAGAACAGGTCGAGCTAATGCTTCCCTTGCAACCCCTGTGCGCAAGCTCATGCAAAGGGATCTGCTCTCAGTGTGGACAAAATTTAAATATTAAGAGTTGTGCCTGTAAAAAAGACGATGTATATTCCCCTTTTCAAGTTTTGAAGGATTTTAAAGTCATTAAGAAAAAAAGGAGAAAATAATGGCTGTTCCAAAGAAAAAGCGTTCGCTCAGAAAGCGAAGACAAAGAAGAGCACAGCAAAATTTAACGGCGCCTCAGGTTGTAGCATGCCCTCAATGTAAAGCAGCCATGCAGACGCATCATGTGTGTTTGGCCTGTGGTTATTATAAAGGTAAAGAAATCATTCGCGTTGGAGAATTATGAAAATTGCCCTCGATGCTATGGGGGGTGATTTTGGACCGCGTGTAAATGTTGAGGGGGCTCTGCTTGCCGCTCGTGAGCAGGGGCTCTCTGTTGTTCTAGTCGGCGATCAAGAAAAAATTCAAAAAGAACTTCATAGGACTCGTTCTTCCGAGAGTCATCTTTTAGAAAGTCTCAAGGAAGAATTAGAAAGTATAAGCGCAGTATGAAAAAAACTACGATTTTGGGAACGGGTTCTTATTTACCGTCTAAAGTTTTAACCAATCATGATTTGTCTCAAATTTTAGATACCAACGATGAGTGGATTGTATCTCGCACGGGGATTCGAGAGCGGCGTATTGTAGCCGAGGGACAAACTTGTTCAGACTTGGCCTATGAGGCTTCTTTAAAAGCGCTGGAAGATGCAGCTTTAACTCCTAACGACTTAGATATGATTATTGTAGCGACGTTGACACCAGAAAAACGTCTTCCATCGACGGCGTGTTTGTTGCAAGATAAGTTACAAGCCAAAAAAGCGGCGGTTTATGATATTGATGCGGCTTGCTCAGGATTTGTGTACGGAATGTCCATTGCAGACCAGTATATCAAAACCGGTGCCATGAATCGGATTTTGGTGGCGGGAACAGAAGTCATGTCTAAGGTTTTAAATTGGAAAGATCGTTCAACCTGTATTCTTTTTGGGGATGGAGCTGGGTCAGCTGTACTCGGGCCAGCTAAAACGGAAGAAAAAATAATTTTATCGACCCATCTTTTTTCCAATGGATCTTTATATAAGCTTTTAGAAATGCCCGCGGGTGGAACAGCCATGGAGTGGACTCCCGATGTTTTTGAACGAGGAGATCATTTGGTGAAAATGGACGGAAAGCAAGTGTTTCGCCAAGCCATTGAGTCGATGGCTGAGGCTTCAAGACTTGCTCTTGAAAAATTTCATAAGACGATCGATGATATTGATCTTTTTATTCCGCATCAAGCCAATAGTCGTATTATGGATGCCATTGCCAAGCGCTTGAAATGTCCGGAAGAAAAAATTTTTATGAATGTCGATAAATATGGAAATACCTCAGGGGCTTCCATTCCCATTGCTTTAGATGAGGCTATAAAGCAAGGAAGACTTAAAAAAGGAGATCTTCTTTTGATTGCAACCTTTGGGGCGGGGTTTGCGTGGGGCTCAGCTCTCATTCGGTGGTAAGGGCATGGCAAAGCGAGTTTTTTTATTTCCAGGACAAGGTTCTCAAGGCGTGGGGATGGGCAAGGATCTTTATGATAATTTTCCAAAAGTGCGATGGGTTTTTGAAGAAGCAGAAGATGCTTTAAAAATAAAACTTCGAAAACTGTGTTTTGAGGGCACAGAATCTGACCTGAAATTAACGGCTAATGCTCAACCTGCGCTTTTAACGGTGAGTGTGGCAGCTTGTCGTGTTTTAGAAACTGAGACAGATTTTAAACCTTCTTTAGTGGCAGGGCATAGTCTTGGGGAGTATTCAGCGCTTGTCATTGCCGAAGCTTTTCCTTTTTCAAAAGCCGTGCGGCTTGTGAGAGCTCGAGGCCAGGCCATGCAAGAAGCTGTTCCTGTGGGCAAGGGAGCCATGGCTGCGCTTTTAGGAGTAGAAGCCAAAGTGGCAGAGACGCTTTGTGAAGAAGTAACCCAAAGCCTTCATCAAGAATTGGGTCGAAAAGAAGAGATTGTTTCTCCGGCTAATTTTAATGGAGCAGGACAAGTCGTCATTGCTGGAACAAGGGACGCGGTTCAACGCTGTGTGACTCTGGCTCCACAAAAAGGAATCAAAAGAGCGCTTCTTTTAGAAGTGAGCGCGCCTTTTCATTGTAAGCTGATGGAACCTGCCGCCCAAAAAATGGCAGAGGTTTTAGAAGCCGTTTCTTTTTCACCGCTTCAAGCTCCTTATGTTGCCAATGTGGATGCCCAAATTTATTCAGGCGGTCATGCGCCGATTCGAGACCTCTTGGTTCGCCAAATTCCAAATCCTGTTCGGTGGGAAGAGTCGATGCTGCAGCTTTCAAAATGCGAAATAGAGGAGGCGATTGAAATTGGACCGGGGAAAGTCTTGACAGGGTTACTGCGCAGAATTAATAAAGACGTTAAAACTTTTAACATTCAAACTTCGGAAGATATTAAAAATGTTATTAAACAATAAGGTAGCGTTAGTCACTGGCGCTTCTCGCGGGATTGGACGAGCCATTGCGTTAGAGCTTGCGCGAGAGGGAGCAGCCGTATGTGTGAATTTTCAAAAAAATAGCGTTAAAGCAGAATCTGTTCTTGAAGAACTTAAAAAGGTTTCTGCAAAGCCGCATTGCCTTGTCCCCTTTGATACATCATCTTATGAAGCGGTTGAAAAAGAAATAACTCAGCTTGTTCAAAAAACAGGAACACTTGATATTTTGGTCAATAACGCGGGAATTACGAGAGACAATTTGCTTTTGAGAATGAAAGAATGAATTAGGAAGTCGAAGTATTACCGTGAACGCGGTTTCCCCCGGTTTTATTCAAACAGAAATGACACGGTCTTTAAATTCTGAACTTCAGACGGAGATTTGCAAAAATATTCCATTGGGATCTTTTGGGACTTGCGAAGATATAGCTCATTTGGTAGTCTTCTTAGCTTCAGATCAGGCCAAATATGTGACTGGCCAAGTGATTGGAGTGAATGGTGGGCTTTACATGTGAAAGGACGCGTCCATGAAAGTAGAAAGAAAAATGGCAACAACAGAAGAAAGAGTTAAGGGCATTATCGTAGAACAATTGGGCGTAGAGGGGAAGAATCTGAAATTGACTTCTACCTTTATCGAAGACCTAGGAGCCGATTCTTTGGACTTGGTTGAGCTTGTGATGGCGATGGAAGAAGAATTTGGTTGTGAAATCCCAGACGAAGATGCTGAAAAAATTAGAACTGTTGGAGATGTTGTAAAATACGTTCAAGAACGTTCTGCGAAAGCCTAATAATCAACCGTGCGTTTAAATCGCAGACGTGTCGTTGTCACAGGCATGGGGATTTTGTCTCCCTTAGGTATGGGTGTTGAATCAAACTGGAAAAACCTAATCGAAGGACGATCGGGGATCGATCGCATCACAAAGTTTGATTGTTCCACATTTTCCGTCCAAATTGCAGGGGAAGTAAAAAATTTTCAAGTGGATACCTTTATTCCTCATCGCGAAAGTCGACGGATGGATCTTTTTACCCAATATGGTCTGGCGGCGGCTCAAATGGCGGTGGAAGATTCTCATTTAGAAGTGAGCTCTCAAAATGCGGAACGCATTGGGGTTTTGATTGGCTCAGGGATTGGGGGTATTCAAAGTATTCAAAAATCCTATAAAACTTTTTTGGAAAAAGGAGCAAGTGGGGTTGGTCCGTTTTTCATTCTTCAAGCGATTTCAAACCTGATTTCGGGATATGTATCTATTAAATATGGGATGAAAGGTCCAAACTCATGTGTCGTGACCGCGTGTTCAACAGGAGCCCATGCCATTGGAGATGCGTTTCGTCATATTCAAGAGGGACGTGCCGATGTCATGGTGGCTGGCGGGGCCGAAGCTGCTGTTTGTGAGCTGGGAGTGAGTGGTTTTGCGG
>JACPST010000066.1:0-465 GCA_016193165.1 Deltaproteobacteria bacterium | reverse complement strand
TTGTGAGCTGGGAGTGAGTGGTTTTGCGGCAATGAGAGCTTTGTCTGTCCGAAACCATGAGCCTCAAAAAGCGTCTCGTCCGTTTGACAAAAACAGAGATGGATTTGTCATGGCCGAAGGGGCCGCAGTCATTGTGTTAGAAGAATTAGAATTTGCAAAAAAGCGAGGAGCGTCCATTTATGCAGAAATTGTTGGGTATGGACTTAACAGTGATGCTTCTCATATTGCTAATCCTTCGCCCAAGGGTGAAGGAGCTGGGAGATGTATGAAGCTTACGATCGATGATGCAGGGCTTCGTCCATCAGACATTGACTACATCAATGCTCATGGGACATCTACTGATGCTGGAGATATCGCGGAAACACATGCGATTAAAACTGTTTTTGAAGATCATGCTAAAAAAGTTTCTGTGAGTTCTACCAAATCTATGACAGGGCATATGTTGGGAGCTGCCGGAAGCAGTGA
>JACPST010000187.1 GCA_016193165.1 Deltaproteobacteria bacterium | reverse complement strand
TTCCCTGGAGTTGAACTCCACTTTTTCTAAACTTAAGATCCCAAATGGCAATGAGCCTTTGATCTTCTAAATCTAGTGTTAAAGACCGCTGTTCGATATTTTTTTTGGTGACTTCAAAACTTCTAAAAAGATCCCCCCTTATCAAAACATCTGCCTTAAACTTACGAATGATTGTCTCACAGCGCAGAGCTTCATTTCGTGTTTCCTCATCCACCAAGACGTCTTTTAGAAATAGTATCGGTTGAGTTTGATCAAAAAACTCAGCCATCGTGTGCTCTAGCGCAAGGATGGTGTTAGCAAAGTTTCTAGATTCATGGGGGAGCGCCGCGATTTTATCTAATGCTTCTGATGTTTTTTGAATAGCTTTTTGAACATGTAGAGTAATTTCGCCAGGTTTAAACGTATGCCGAAGAAGGGTGGGTTCATTCTGCGCAAAACCTTGGATGATAAAAAGAAAAATAAAGCAGAAGGATAAAAATAAAGAGTATGGCTTTACTGGCGGAGAGGGAGGGGTTCGAACCCTCGAAGCGGTTTCCCGCTTACACGCTCTCCAGGCGTGCTCCTTCAACCGCTCGGACACCTCTCCGCAATTTAAAAAACTTTTGTAAGAGCTCTCTACATTCTTCTTCAAGAACACCTCCTTGGACAATGATTTGATGATTTAATCTTGAATCTTGCAAGGTTTGATACAAAGAAGAAACCGCTCCTGCTTTGGGATCTGTACATCCGTATACCAATCGTTCTATCCGTGCCTGTAATAAGGCGCCTGCACACATTAAGCATGGTTCGCAGGTAACATATAGCGTAGTTCCTCCCAGTCTCCAACTTTTTAATTTTTGGGAAGCTTTTTGAAGAGCAACAATTTCTGCATGAGCTGTGGGATCATTTTGAGCCTCTCTTAAATTAAATCCTTCTGAAATAATACGATTTTTTAAGACTAAAACAGCGCCGATAGGAACCTCTCCTTGTGCATAAGCCTTCTGGGCTTGTTCTAGAGCTTTTTTAAGAAAATAAGTATCTGAAAATATCATGAGCGTTTACATTGGGCACAGGGGCAAAGATTTCTAAGCATTTCAAAGGTATAAATGCCGCTCGAGTGCCCATCTGCCCATTTGATTTTAATGGCATAATGTCCTACGGGCGAAATATCTTTAGCTAGAGATGAAGAGGGAGATCTTTCCGAAACGAATTGAAATGGATTTGAACTTTCTCGCCGTGCGCGGCACAATGCGCAGGGACATTCTTTTCGTAAAGCGGTAAACGGCAATACCGTCTTGTGACCGTCGTCCCATGTTATTGAAAACTCAGAGGTTTTCTCAAGCCATGTTATGTCTTTGGGGTGATGGAAAGTAGTCATAAGTTTAGTTTTCATGACATACTTTAAATTCAAAGTCAAAAGGTTCCCTTAAAATTTTTAAGTTCATGTCATTTTTTCCTAGGCAGTTTTCGTCGGATGTGCTATGGTTTTAGAGTTTTTTGGATGTAGTACTGAAATAAACTTAACAAAGAAGGAGGCCAAAGATGGCAACAAAAGTCGCAAAATGTGGGGTTAAAAAAGAAAAGGGATGGCTGTATTACCTCGATAAACGTGGTAATGTCGCCAGAGCAAAAATGGTTCGTAGAGGAACCAAAGCAAAAAAAGCTCCTCCGCAAGTGATTGCAAAATGTGGAGTGAAGCGAGAAGACGGCTGGCTCTACTTCATCGATAAACAAGGAGATGTTGCAAAAGCCAAAATGGCCCGTCGCTAATCCTTGTCATCCTGAGAGCGAACACATGCGTGTGGAAGCTCGAAGGATTTCAAGAATATTTAGAAAAAGCCTGGAGCGTTTCGTTTCAGGCTTTTTTATTTGACAAGAAACGCGCCCGGGAGGGTTTGAACCACCGGCCTTCTGATTCGTAGTCAGACGCTCTATCCAACTGAGCTACGGGCGCATGAAGAAGGGACATCATAGCTAGAGGATTTTTGGTTTTCAAATGAAAAAAAATTGGTTATAGAAAGAAACACTATGTCGAAAAAAGAAAAATGGAACAAACTCTATGATTGTTCGGGCTTTCTTTATGGGACAGAACCCCTAGCGTTCTTAAAAGAACAGTGGACGCGTCTTCGTAAAGGGAAAGTTTTGGATCTTGCCATGGGAGAAGGCAGAAATGCCGTCTTTTTGGCTGAACGGGGGCTTCAGGTGGTTGGATTTGATGTTTCAGATGTGGCAATTGAAAAAGCCAAAAAACTTGCCTATGAGAAAAATGTTCAAATTGAAACAAAAGTAGCTGACTTGGATCTTTATTTATTTCCACTGTTGGGGTTTGATTCCATTATTCTTTCTTATTTTAAACCACCCTCTCGATATTATAATGAAATTGTTCGAGCTCTGGCTCAAGGAGGTACGGTTCTCATTGAAAACTATACGACAGATCAGCTTACTCGAGAGTCGGTTGCAGGATTTGAAAATCAGGATTATTTTTACCCGAATGAACTCTTAAAAAACTTAAAGGATCTTCAAATACTTTATTATAATGAAGGGGAAGTGAATGGAAAATGGATTGTACAATGTATAGCCAAGAAACCCACAGACAAAGATGCCATTAAGTATGGTTTTGCCAAGGGGGATGGGGATGAAAACAAAGGACGTTTTAAATCTGCGGAGGATCTTTTTAAGAAGAAGTAGTTGAAAAAGGATTCGGAGAGGGAGGGATTCGAACCCTCGATACGGTTTATTAACCGTATAACGGTTTAGCAAACCGCCGCCTTCGGCCAGCTCGGCCACCTCTCCATTGAAAAAAAACAATAAAGTCAAATTATTAGATGAGCCTCTTTGCAAAGTCAAATTAATTACGGTAAAAGGTAGGAGTGTCACAACCCGTTATTCTTTTTTTATGCATTGGAAATTCAATTCGAAGCCAAATGGCAGAAGGATTTGTACGCCATTATGGAGAAAATAAAATAGAATGTCTGAGCGCGGGGATTTCCCC
>JACPST010000217.1 GCA_016193165.1 Deltaproteobacteria bacterium | reverse complement strand
TTTGTGTCGTGATGGTATCGGGAGGATATCCAGATGTCTATCAGACGGGATATGAAGTTTTGGGACTTAAAACATTTCCTCAAGATTCTGATGTGGCTTTATTTCACGCGGGAACTGTGTTAAGAGAAAATAAAGTTTTAACTCAAGGAGGCCGTGTACTTAATGTTGTGGCCAAGGCTCAAAGTTTTGAAGAAGCAATTCAGAAAGCTTATACCGGTGTGCGCCATATTCAATGGCCCCATGTATTTTTTAGAAAGGATATTGGAGCTCGAGTATGCCCAAGCCTAAAGTTGCGCTCTTAGTGGGGAGTGATTCAGATATTCCTACGATGCGAGAAGGAATAGAAGTTTTAAAAAAACTTCAGATTTCCTATGAACTGCATATTTATTCTGCCCATCGAACACCCGATCAAACGCTGCGCTTTGCTCAAAAAGCGCACGAACAAGGGTTCCGTGTGATTATTGCGGGAGCAGGTATGGCGGCCCATTTGGCAGGTGTGGTTGCCTCGCATACTCTTTTGCCTGTGATTGGAGTTCCGATAGAGGGAAAGTTACAAGGCTTAGATTCTTTACTGTCCACAGTTCAAATGCCTAAAGGTGTTCCTGTGGGAACTGTGGCGATTGGTAAAACAGGAGCTGTCAACGCGGCGCTTTTGGCAGCTCAAATTTTAGCGCTTTCTGATGAAGAGCTTTTAAAACGGATTGGCGCCTATCGCTTTTCGATGGGGCAAGAAGTGTTGAATAAAGATAAAGAGTTGCAGGGCAATGCAAGAAAATTTTTCAAAAATTAAACAACTTTTAGAAACAGGCGGGGTGATTGCCTATCCGACAGAAACTGTTTATGGACTTGGGTGTGATCCTTTTAACCGCAAGGCTTTGGAACGAATTTTTAATCTTAAAAATAGAAGCCTTTCTCAATCTCCTCTTCTTTTGATTCCCAATACAGATGGGTTATTAAAATGGGTTCAAAATATTAGCCCGCTGGCCATTCGCCTGGTTGAAGCTTTTTGGCCCGGGCCTTTGACGATTGTTTTTAGCGCCGCATCAGATATTCCTCCCTGGCTCATTCGCGATAATGAAACGATTGCGCTTCGGTGGTCATCTCATCCATGGATTAAAGCTTTTTTGGATTTTTACCAAAAACCTTTGATATCGACGAGTGCTAATCCCTCTGGCCAGAAAAGCGCTTTGTCTCAGGAAGAGGTAGGTTATTATTTTTCATCCGGGATAGATCACTGCGTGGATGGAGGGACGCTCCCGCCTTCTAAGGGCTCGACGATTGTGGCCATTCAAGATCGCGACATTCAAATTCTTCGCCAGGGAGATATTTCTTTAGCACGCCTCATGGAAGTGGCTGATGGCAAACGTACGTCCATTTAAAGCGCTTTATTATGATCCTAAAAAAGTTCTCCATTTAGAAAAGGTTTTTGTTCCCCCCTATGATGTGATTTCAGAGAGGGAACAAAAAGCATTTTTTAAAAAAAATCCGTATAATTTTGCCCGTATTATCTTAGGAAAAACAACCCATGATGGATATGAAACCGCTCGTAAACGGTTTCAAAATTGGCAAGCTAAAAAGCTTTTGATTGAAGATTCCATGGAGCATTTTTATTTTTGGGAGCAAAAATTTTTTGATCATGGCCAATGGGTATCTCGAAAGGGGATTGTAGCCGCGGTAGCCTTAAATGACTTTTATCGAGGCAAGATTCGGCCGCATGAAAAAACGCTGGATGCGCCTAAAGCAGATCGGTTGAAAATTTTAGAAGCCTGTCAAGCCAATCTCTCTCCTGTATTTATGATGTATGAAGATCCAAATCAGACATTGGAAAAAGAAATTATAAAGTATTGTCAAAAGCCCTTCCTGAAGATGCGCGATTCCAACGGTATTTGGAATAAAATTTGGAAAATTGAAAAAGAAGGTGTTTCGCGCCGTATTCAAAAAGTTTTTGTTTCTAAAAATTTGTATATCATTGATGGGCATCATCGCTTTGCTACCGCGTTAAATTATCAGAAAGAACGAAGGAAGGTCATCCCGGGGTTGTCATCCCCGCGAAAGCGGGAACCTAGCGAGGGATCTTCTAAGAAAAAACCTTGGAATTTTATTTTGTCAGTCATTACCAATATGAGCGATCCCGCATTGGTGATTTATCCCATTTATCGTGCTTTGCCTAAAAGGGCGCATTTGAACAAAGAACACTATTTAAAAAGCTTAGAGAAGCTCTTCACTATTCACAAAAAGAAACGTTTTGTAAGGCTTCATAAAAATCACTGGGGTATTTTTTTTCACAAGGATCCTTATTTTTATGAACTGGTTTGTAAGAATAAAGGCTCTTTAGCGGCTTGTCTGAAAGGCGTGAAAGGCGCCAAAGTGGTTAAAGAGCTTGATGTGGCCATTCTTCAAAATGTCATTATTCCGCAAGTTGTCATTCCTCAGTTGGAATATATTAAAGGAGAAGAGAAGGCTTTTAAGGCCGCGCTTCATGACCTTCATGAGGGGAAGATTCAAGCTTTGTGGCTCACAACAGCCCCTACCGTTCAGCAAGTAAAATCTGTGGCAGATCATAAAGCGACACT
>JACPST010000216.1 GCA_016193165.1 Deltaproteobacteria bacterium | reverse complement strand
CTTATCTCATTCTTTCAAAAATCCCTTTTAAAAAAATGCCGCCCTTGATTGAGGCTTATGATTTCAAAACAGAAGTTTCTGTAACTATTTCTCAAACCATTTACCTTTGGAAGAGACCCTATGACATTAAAAAAAAAATCACACTCTATCGATAATCACGGCCAAGCCGTTATCCTCCTCGTAGTGACCCTTCCTTTGCTTTTCATTCTCATTTTCCAAATCCTTCACTTTTCTCGAGTCGTTGAACGAAAAATGATGCTTCAAAATGGAGTTGACGCTTCTTTAATAACCAGCATTGAAATTTTAGCCCAAGGACTCAATCAAATCAGCGATCTAAACCGAAAGCTCATTCATCTTCATGGACTTTTGCTTTTGGTTCAAGGCGGACGTGTCATTTCCACGGGAACTTCTGTTTTAACCGAAGCCGCTTTGCGAAAAATGATTCAAGCCATTGCCCTAAAACAAGATTTCATTAAAAAAAGTACTCCGCTCATCGCTCTTGAAAAAGCCATGATTATAGCTCGGAAAAATGAGACACCCCACATGATCTTTACCCCCCCCTTTTTTCACTACGCGATTCAAAGAAAACAACCGAAAAACGGATTGCCAAGCCCATATGAATGTTCTCCAAATTTTTCTAAACACAAAAACTTGAGCGCTCGTGGTTTTTTATACCGAGGGGCATATCAGGCTAAAGCTAAGGCACGCATCGAAGGATATAACTTATATACACGCCAATGGGAAGGATGGCTCAGTGAATAATAAGAAAGGAATGTTTGTCATCGAAATGAGTTTTGCATTGGCTTTATTTATTGCCTGCCTCGGCTTTCTAGAAATCATCTCCCAAGGCTGGACACATCGCATGGAAGCTCGCCTGTGTAGTCGATATGTTTCAACCTTTTATTTTCGGCATCACGCTCTGCCCTCTTTAAATCGCCTCAAAGAAAATTTTGGCTTACAAGGTTCCACAAATCTTACGATTCAAAATCCCAAAACGGTTAGCATTGAATTTCATCCCATTTTTAAAAAAACAATCTTAAAAATTAAAATGAGCTTTTATTTATGGACAAAATCTTTTTAAAAACTCTCTTCCATCGCATTCGCGCTAAAAATCCCAAAGAACTCAAAGCCCTCTTTGGAGCTTTAATTCTAGCTCTACTCACCACCCTTCTTTTTCAATTATATTTAAAAAAATTTGAAAGACAGATTTTGACAGTCAATAGTGACAGTGATATATTAAGAAATATTTGTAAGAGATTAAAATGAAAAGACTTTTTATTGCCATTTTAAACATATGTTTTTTAACTCAGACCTCTTGGGCCGTTATCACACCCCCGGCTTCTCAAGAAGCTTTAACACGCGCTTTTGAAAATTTTTTGCAAGGCAAAGAGCTCTATTATGAACTTTCTTTCGACCAATCTCTTTCAAAACTTAAAAAAGCCCAAACGCTTTATTACCAAAATTTACCTTCGATCACCAAAGGTGAAGAGCTTTTTGATAGCCATCTGTATGCTGCCCTGTGCTATTCTTCCCAAAAACAAAAGGATCTCGCAAAAGAAGAAATACGCAAAGCTTATCTGTTAAATCCTAAAAGAACGCTGGATCCTAAAGTTTTTTCTCCCGAATTTATTCAATTTTTTATTCAAGCCTCTGGTTCTTTTAAAAATAATCCAAAAGGAAAACTAGAGGTTCACTCTACCCCTTCATTTGCTAAAGTATGGGTAAACGGCTTTGAAATGGGGCTTACGCCCATCATCATTCGAGATTGGCCACAGGGAGAACATGCCGTTCGAATAATCTTAGAAGATCACAAAGAGTGGATAGCTACGATCACGGTCATTGAAAACAAAACCCAAAAGATATCTGCGCAACTAGTTCCCTATACAGGCCCCGAACAGTGGCTCACCAGGAAAACTTCTCAAAATCGTCCTCTTCAGACCCCCACTGCTCTTTCACTAGAAACGCAAAAATTTTTAGAAGCCATGAATAAACCGCAGGAAGAGTCTTTCATCTGGACAAGCTCACTTTGGTTTTGGTCTTTAGCAGCTCTTGCGGCAGGTGGGGCCGCCTATGTGGCTCTCCAATCCCAAAACAAAAAAGAGCAACACCCTCAAGCAAGCAGCTCTGCCATTACAGTCAATTTACCGTAATTTCTGACTGAATTGACGATGGGAGACTATCGTGATAAATAAACATGTTTGAAGCCGCTCATGGGCAGTACTTTCATGAAGATTCAATCTTTACATACCTCTATTAACCTAGCGATATTGCTTATATTTTTTGCAGGCTGTTCGCAGACACCAACGCCGCCTCAAATTTCTTTAAATCAACCTTCAGATGGACATCAAGCCAATAAAATTTTTAGCACTTCCGGCCTTGCTATTCCAGAACCTTGTAAAGGCATTAAAATTATTGGGGAACTCACCCCTTTTGAATTTGAAAAGTTCTTTCATTGTCTCAATCAAAAAGGAGGATTGGAAGGATTAAAACCTCTGGTTTTAGGAAATCCGGAAAACACAACTCTTTTTACAAAACTTTATAATGAAAATTTTGGAGCCAATCCTGAAGTGAGGCGTGAAACCCTAGACCTTATCCATCGTTTAGATGAAAACCAAGGGCTCTCAGATCTTTTAAAAGTTATCACCCTTTTCATTACAGAATTTATCGATACCGAAGACTTTGACCAAAGTTTAAAGCCTCTGCTGACTGACATTCTTTCAGATGATATCGACATGCTTTCTCTTTTAAAATCCATGGTTACGTACCGGGACTTTGAAAAACTTAAAGCCCTCATCAAAGACACGATTCAAGACGATCGCTTAGAAGAAAATCTTAATTCCTTTAGCGCATTTTTAAAATATACGGACAGCATAGGCCAAACAGGATCCCAAAATCTTGTTACATTTTTAAAAAATGCCTTCGGCCTTTCTAAATCTCCTCTAATAACTCAAGCTTTTGACAGTGACGATGCCTATCAGTTGGTCCGAGCTGAAATTCCTCGAAGTTTATTGAGAACACTTTATGAGCTGAAAGAAAAAAATAAACTAGAAACGCTCCATCAGCTTCTGTTTGATCTTTTGCATCGCACGACAGCAACGGTACTCACTGAAGAAAGACTCCAAGCTCTTGCGAATCCCAATTCTTCTCTCTCCCCTCAGCAACGAG
>JACPST010000215.1 GCA_016193165.1 Deltaproteobacteria bacterium | reverse complement strand
TAACTTTGCTTGTGACCCCCCTCCTATATGTGTGGATGGAAGACCTTTATGAATTTTTCCAACTCAAACTGCTTTGGATTCAAGTTACTTTTTTTAAACAAAAAGAAGGGGTCTCGACCCATGGAGGCATCTCATGAAAGGATTTCTCATTATTTGCGACCAAGAGCTTCAACCTGAAATGGATTTTTTACTCAGAGCCAGCCACATTGAACAGTTTACACTCTTTCGCAACGTTCACGGCAAAGGAGGAACGGGCTTAAAACAAGGAGACTCCGTCGGCCCCGGCTTAAATCTGGCTTATTGGATTGTCTTAGACGATCGCCACGCCTCTGCCTTTTTAAAAGAGCTCAAAGACTTTAAGCAAAACAAACTTAAAAATAAAGGAGTCCAGATTTTTTTACTTCCCATTGAGGAGATATTTTAAGGAAAGACTCATGAAACTGATCTCATTTTTTGTTCATAGACCCATTGCAACGATGATGATTCTTTTTATTTTTCTATTTTTTGGGATTTTAAGCCTTTTTAAAATCCCCGTCGATCTCTTTCCCAATGTTTCTCATCCCCACCTGTCTATCGTCACAAAATATGAAAATGCCTCTGCCGAAGAAATTGAAAAAAATATTACAAAGCCCTTGGAAGACGAACTTTCTTTTTTAAAAAATCTCTCTTACTTAAGCTCTGTTTCTGAAGAAGGGGTCTCGAGAATTCAACTCACGTTTCACTGGGGCACGCGCATGGATTTTGCAGCGCTTGAAGCCCGAGAAAAAATTGACCTTGTGAAATCCAAACTCCCCGAAGATGCCCAAGATCCCATTGTAGAACGCTATAACCCCAATGCTCAGCCTGTTTTAATGGTCAATCTTTTAGGGAGTGGAGCTCAAAAAGAAGAAGGCTTAAGATCCATAGCCGATGGAAAACTAAAGCCCGCCTTAGAGAGAATTCTAGGTGTGGCTCAAGTCAAAGTTTTTGGGGGCGCTGAAAAAATGATTGAAGTGGCCTTAAACCCCCACCAACTCAAAGCCTATCGCCTTTCAACTCAAAACATCATTGACGCGTTAAAAAGCTCTAACGTCAGCAGCCGAGGAGGAACCCTTCGCGAAGGTAAAATTGATCTTCTCATTAAAACATCGGCAAAGTTTAATTCTATCGAAGATATTTTAGATACCATCATCACCAAGAAAAATCAGGCCCCGATTTACTTAAAACACATGGCCACTGTCCAATCGGCACTTAAAATTAAAAAAGACTACGCATTTTTAAATGGCAAGCCCTCTGTGGCGCTGGCCATCACTAAAGAGCCTTCGGGCAATACGCTTTCAATTTCAAAACAATTTCAATCCCTCAAACAATCTTTAGAAAAAGAAGCCCACATCACCCTGGTTTCCACCTATGATCAATCCGACTATATTCAAAACTCAATCTCTATGGTTCAAAGCAATGCGCTTCAAGGAGCCTTACTTACAATTCTTGTTCTTTTTGTTTTCTTAAAAAATTTCGCCACAACTTTTATTATCGTGGTTTCAATCCCCTTTGCCATCACATGCTCCTTTTTTCTTCTCTATTTAAATGGGGTCACCCTCAACATTTTCTCATTGGCAGGTATTGCATTGGCTTTAGGGATGGTCGTCGACGCCTCCATTGTCATTTTAGAAAATATTTTTGAACACTTAAAAACAGAGGAACGTCCCAAAAATGCCGCGATCCATGCCACAGTAGAAGTTGCGGGTGCCGTCATTGCCTCTACACTCACCACATTGGCTGTGTTTATTCCCATTTTATTTGTCAAAGGCCCCATTGGAATTATTTTTAAAGATTTATCCTTGTCTATTATTTATGGGCTTATTTTTTCTATGATTATTGCTTTCTCATTTGTCCCCATGATCGCCGCCCAACTTTTGAAACAAACTTCTTCCGAAGGCATCAAAGAAAAAATAGATCGCTGGGGAGAAATTGTTCTTCAAGGACTTTGGATTTTAGATCGCATCTATCATCTTGGGACTAAAATGGTCCAAGCCTATGAAAAGTTTTTAAAACGTTTCACCCTCACACCCAAAGAACTGTACAAAAAAGCTTTAGAGCAAAGCCAAGCGGGAGAAAAAAAGATTGAAGAGCTCCAAATCACCGTCGAAAAACAGTATGAACGAACACTCAAAGAGGCCATCCAAAGCTGGAAATCCAGAGTAAGCGTGATTGTCGTTGTTTTTATCATTTTCTTTATTTCTTTATTTTTCATCCCCAAAACAGAGTTCCTCCCCGAAGCCCTTCAAAATCATTATGAATTAACACTGGAGTATCCTCCTGGAACTTCTTTAGACACAACAACAGAGTCTTGTAAAAAAATAGAAGCGTTTATTCGATCTCTTTCAAATATTTCCTCTACTCATTTAAAAGTGGTGGCAGGCCAAGGCACGTTTCTTATTAAATTTTCTAAACCTAAAAAAGCCCAAAAACGACTGGCACACCTTCGCGCGTATCTTGAAAAAATTCCAGATACCTATTTTACGATTACTGCGCTGAGCCCGCTGAGCAGCGTTACCGCTGGACTTGAAACCAGGGTCTTAGATCTTAAGCTCAAGGGCCCAGAGATGAAAGTTCTTCAAAAAAAGGGAAAGTTTTTAGCGGAGGAATTAAAAAAGGTTTGGGGAGTTCGTTCTACGTATCTCTCGTATGAAGAATCTAAACCAGAAATTGTAATCAAAATCGACCGAGACAAAGCTTCCGATGTAGGACTCACGTCGAGGCTGATTGCGGACAATCTTAAAAACCAACTTTATGGGGTCAAAGCCACAACCCTAAGTTCCAGTGAAGGCACCGAATGGCCTATTATGGTCAAAAGCAAAACAGGAGCACTCGACACGTATCAAAAACTGGGAGATTTATTAATCCCTTCTCCTTACGGCATTCATATCCCCCTTCAAACCATAGCTGGTTTTGAAGAACG
>JACPST010000214.1 GCA_016193165.1 Deltaproteobacteria bacterium | reverse complement strand
GATGAATATAGGCATGCTTGGGATCAATATCTGAAAACGTGGCTCTCGCATAAATTCCGGCAAATGTGGTGCAAATATCAAACATCATCCAAAAAAGAACGGAAAGCAAAATGCCCTTACGAGCGACTTGGGGGGATTTGGCTGCATAGCATCTTTGGTAAAAATTGGGATCGACAAGTGTCGTCATGGCAATAAATCCCCAGATAAAAATTTCTGTCCAAGGCTGATCTCCTTTGAGTGTGAAGTGAGCGGCAGGAGCATGAGTGATGAGATACTCCCATCCTCCGAGTTTTGTATAAGCAAAGAGAATTAAAAGCGCTACGCCTACACACATGAGAACAAATTGAAGAAGATCCGTATAGACATCCGCGGCAAAACCTCCCAGAAGGGTATAAGACATGGATAAAATTCCACCTAAAATAATCCCCCACGTGAGAGGAATGCCAAAGAGAACTTGAAATAGGACTCCGAGGGAGATGACATAAGCAATGGGGAGAACATTACAAAAATTTAAAATGAGCCCAATTTTTCGCGCGGTTTTTCCGTAGAAACGATCCAGTTGATCGGGGAGTGTGTATTGATTGGATTCTCTCAGCCTTACGGCTAGAAAAAGCGCGAAGATAATATACGAAAGATACCAAAAAATTCCCTGAGTGAGCCAATTATAGAGTCCAGAATTGTAAGAGATTTCACTAACGCCAATGATTCCTCCATAATACGTAGAAACTAATGTCCCAATAAATAAAGGAAGAGTGAGCCGCCTTCCAGCCAAAAGAAAAGACTCTTCATTTTTAGCCGTTCCGCGTGTGAAAATACCGATGCTGATAACGGTCGTGATGTAAAGGATGATAATGAGAATATCTAAACTTGAAAGAGTGATCATAGTTTGCCTCCGCTGGAAGGTACAGGAAGATTTTATTGACTTCAAGTTGAAATCTACTAAACTTTCGGCTTTATGATGAAGTGTGTGATTTTTTTTCTTGTGATGGCCTTGGGAATTTTAACGGGCACATCTTCCTACGCTCAAGATAAACTTGCCGTGAAGCGCATTGAGCCGGGTCGTTGGGCATTTTCTTTTAAAATGGTTGGAGATATTCCTGTTAAATCTGCCGTTCATGATCGGTTTAAATCGGGCTTGGGAGCCGGGGCACGAGCAGGCTATGGATTTTGGCAAGGGCTCTCCGTAGAAGGCGATTTTCAATATGATCGCCTCTTTCGGGAGGGCGGTATAGCAGATGATGAGGGCGATAAAAATTTAACTTCTTTGGCCGCGGGTCTTCGCTATACGGTGAGTCTTTTGCAAGATGATATTGCCGCTTATCTTTATTTAGTCCCGGGATTTACCTTTGATTATACGAAGGGCGCTAAAAATAATTTTGAGTTGAGCTATGCCATTGGAACGGGAATGGATTTTAATTTAAGTGAAAGGTTATCTGTTGGGCCTTTGGTTCAGTTTCGTCACATTTTTGAAGAGGTAGATATTTATTTAGTGAGTGTGGGGGCCGCATTTACGTATATTTTTAACTAAAATGAAAAAAATATTTTTTTTAATTCTTCTCTTGAATTCCTCCCTCGGTGAAGCGCGCGAGGTTCCCTTTTCCATTATTTTTACTGGAGATCTTCATTCGAGTTTTGAGCCTCGTCCCAATCCTCATGGGTTAGGAGGCATGGCGCGTCTTAAAACGGCTTTGACACAGCTTAAAAATCAATCTCAAGAAAAAGGATCGGCTGTTCTTCAACTCGATGCGGGGGATTGTACCGAGGGATCGATTTATTTTAATTTGGGGGCTGGTGTTGCTTCTTTTGAAATGCTCAATCGCTTAGGGTATGATGCTGTGGCGGTTGGAAATCACGATTGGTATACGGGGCCGGTCGTTTTAGAAAAAGTTCTTTCTCGAGTTCCTTTGAATTTTAGTTTTTTATCGGCCAATTTAAATTATCGCTATTTGCCTGAAGAAAATAGCTTATCCAAAAAAATTAAACGCTACGAAATTTTTTATTGGGTCGATGGAAAGTTTCTTAAAAGGGGTCAGGAAGGATTTGTTCCTCAAGAGGGTGTAGAGTATTTTAAAGTAGGAGTCTTTGGTCTTTCCACGAATGAAGCGGCCTATCAATTTTTCTTTGATCCTGTCCGTCTTTTAAATCCTCTGAGTGAAGCCAGAAAAACGGTTCTGCATCTTCGCAGAACGGAGAAAGTAGATGTCATTGTTTTGCTGTCTCATTTGCCCGACGAAGATGATATTGCCATTGCTCAAGGTGTTTCTTCCATCGATGTCATTATTGGGGGGCACTCTCATAACAAAGTGATTTCCAATGAAAATCACCAACCCATTGTCATTAAACGACCCGAAGAAGAGGACGGAGTTAATATCACGTGGATTGCCAAATCTGGAGAATTTGCCAAATATGCGGGCCAAATGAATTTGGTGTTTGATGCCACCCAGCGCAAAATGCTTTGGAATAAATCTCAGTATTCTTTAAAACAAATCGACAAGCGTTTTGAAGAAGACGAGGAGGTGAAGGCTCAAATTGAGACTTATAAAAGTCAGCTGACCCAAAAATATAAGGATATCTTCACGGATCATGTCGCGGATACAACGATACCTCTGGTGAAATCTGGAACTTCTGAGTCTTATCTGGGCAACTTAGCGGTGAATGCCATTTATGAACGGACACAAGATCTGGGGGTTCAGTTTGCGATTAATAATTCAGAGTTTTTCTCTCATGGTTTTATGTCGGGGCCGCTTCGAAGTGTGGATATTTATAATATGCTTCCTCTCATTTATGATCCTATTAGAGATACCAGTTGGACGATTTGGACATTTGATATGGATGGGGCCGCACTTAAAAAAGCGATTGATCTTGTATTTATGCTGGGACGGTTTTTCGATGTGGCCGGACTTCAGATTGTTTATAATCCAGATCAATTTCCTGAAAAAGTTGTAAGTCTCAAACAGCATGGAGAAGAAATTCTGGATGATCGCGTTTATAAAATTGCCTCTAGCCAGGGTATTATTGAAGCGCTCAAACAAGTGAAAGAGGAGCTTCCCGGATTAACAAATATTGAAGATACTCATATTGAGCTTTGGCCTGTTCTTCGAGAGTATTTTAAAGGCCATAGCCCTCTTCATTCTGAAGATAGCGACAT
>JACPST010000219.1 GCA_016193165.1 Deltaproteobacteria bacterium | reverse complement strand
TTTGTTCATCCCATGGCCATTCGTGTAATGAAAGAAAAAGGCATTGATATTTCAGACCACACATCTAAATCCATTTCCAGTGTTGATTTGGGTAAAATTACGATGCTCGTCACTCTGTGCGGTGAGGCTGAAGAAGCGTGTCCTCAGATTCCAACGAAGATTTCCAGATATCATTGGCCTTTTGCTGATCCTTGCCGTGTCTTAGGTTCGGAAGAAACACGTTTGAACTCTTTTCGACAAGTGAGAGATGCTATTGAGCTTAAAGTAAAACAGTTTATCGATAAGGATCTTTGTGACTAAGCCTCTGTGGATCCCCTCTCAAGAGCGTATTCAAAAAAGTAACTTTACAAAATATTTTTCCTTTCTGAAAAATCAATACCATCTAGAATTTGATTCTTATGAAAAACTCTACCCATGGTCGATTTCTGATATTCCCGCTTTTTGGGAATCAATTTGGAAATTTTGTGATGTCAAAGCTTCTACGAAATATGAAAAAGTTATGGGGTCTTCCAAAATGCCGGGAACAGAGTGGTTTAGAGGAGCAAAATTTAATTTTGCTCAAAATTTACTTCGGTATCGAGATGATCGTGTTGCTTTAATTTCTATAGGTGAAGATCGGCCTTCTGGAAGTTTAACCTACAAAGATCTCTATCTTTCCGTAGCGCAGTGTGCTCAAAGCTTAAAAAAAATAGGTGTTAAAAAGGGAGATCGGGTAGTTGGCTTTGTGCCCAATGTCTCTGAAGGTGTGATTGCGATGCTTGCGACGAGCAGCATTGGGGCCATTTGGTCTTCATGCTCTCCAGATTTTGGGGTGACGGGCATATTGGATCGTTTTGGTCAGATTCAGCCTAAAGTGTTATTTACCGCGGATGGCTATTCTTACAATGGAAAAAAATTTGATTCCTTAGAACGTGTTCAAGAGGTGACCCAAGAAATTTCTTCAATTCAAAAAATTGTTGTGATTCCTTATATTCACTCAAATCCAAAGTTAGAATCTTTGCCTCAAGCCGTTTTGTGGAAAAATTTTTTGTCTTTAGAAGCAAAAGAAATTGCGTTCGAGCAGCTTCCTTTTGATCATCCGCTTTATATTCTTTATTCTTCAGGGACAACGGGCGTTCCCAAATGTCTTGTCCATGGGCAAGGAGGAACACTCCTTCAGCATTTAAAGGAACTGGTCCTTCATACGGACCTTAAACGAGAAGATCGGATTTGTTACATTACAACCTGCGGTTGGATGATGTGGAATTGGCTGGTGAGTTCTTTGGCTGTTGGAGCGGCGGTTGTTTTAACCGAGGGGAGCAGCACTTATCCAGATATTGCGTTTCGCTGGAAGTTGATTGAGCAGGAACAATTAACCATTTTAGGAACAAGTCCTAAGTTTATTTCTCTTTGTCAAAATGCCAACATCGTTCCTCAAAAAATCGCGGATATGGCTTCTTTAAGAACGCTTCTTTCCACGGGATCTCCTTTATCGAAGGAGTGTTTTGAATGGGTTTATAAAAATGTAAAAAAAGATCTTCAGCTTTCTTCTATTAGTGGGGGAACGGATATTATTTCTTGTTTTATGCTGGGCAATCCTTTGCTTGCTGTTTATCCGGAAGAGATTCAATGTCGAGGGCTGGGGATGAAAGTCGAAGCTTTTGATGAGGAGGGAAAATCCATCATTGGGCAAAAAGGGGAGCTTGTATGCACTGCCCCTTTTCCTTCCATGCCAGTTTATTTTTGGAATGATCCGGAGCAGAAAAAATATGTGAGCGCGTATTTTCAGCGCTATCCTAATATATGGCACCATGGCGATTATGTTGAGATTACTGCTAGAGGGGGGCTGATTGTTTATGGAAGATCAGATGCTACTTTAAATCCCGGAGGAGTTCGGATTGGGACCGCAGAAATTTATCGCCAAATGGAGTCCTTGCCAGAAATTAAAGATAGCATTGTGGTGGGGCAGCAATGGCAAAATGATATTCGAGTGATTCTTTTTATAGTCCTGCAAGAAGGATATCGTTTAACAGAAGAGCTTGCGGCTAAGATTAAAAAGACCATTAAAGGAGGAGCTAGCCCCAGACATGTTCCTGCTAAGATTCTTACGGTTACAGATATCCCTTATACCATCAGTGGAAAAAAAGTGGAGCTGGCCGTCACTCGTATTATTCACAATGAACCCATCCAAAATAAGGATGCCTTAGCTAATCCAGATTCTTTAGAGCAATTTAAGAACCGACCTGAACTTCAAAGCTAAATCGGATTAAAAAATAATCATTTTTATCTTTTTTGAGAATCTTTGTTCTTTTTGATGGACAGGGTTTAGAGGGTTTGTGTACACTACCCATTGGATGGTCCAAAAACTGAGCGACAACTGGAAGGGTTGCCGAACCTCAGTTGGTCTATTGGGGATCCTAAGTTTTCTTCTCCTAAGCACAAAAACTCTCCCACTCCTTGCCAGACAAATTGAAAAATCTGAAATTTCTATCATGACCTACAATGTCGAAAATCTTTTTGATGCCACAGATGATGGGGTTAAACAGGAGGATCCTGCGTATTTACCCATGGAGGTTAAAAAGCGTTGGATGGTGAATAAATGTCTGAGCAGAAATGGCTTTTATCGTATGCTTTGCGAAGAGCTCGATTGGACGCAGGAAAAGTACGAAGCTAAGCTTCAAAAAATAGCCAAGGTATTATTGGATTATAATTCTGGCGGGGCAGATGTAATTTCATTTGAGGAGTTAGAAAACCGCCGTGTCATTACAGATCTTTGGAGAAAATATTTAAAACCCAGGGGCTATCGAACCCTAGTTCATTTTGAGAGCGCATCCGCCCGTGGCATTGATGTGGGTATTGTGAGTCGCTTTCCTTTGGCGAGTGCTCCTATCGTTCATTCTGTAGACTTATCAGATATTGATGATCATCCCACGCGAGATATTGTTGAAGCCCGATTTCATGTGGAGGGTGGAAAACAGTTGAGAATTGCCGCAAATCATTGGCCCTCCCAAAATAATTCAACCGAAGCCAGGCTCAGAGCAGCCGCGGTCATTAAAACCATTGCTACAAAGGCTCAATCCCAAGGAACGTATTTTGTGGCCATGGGTGATTTTAATACACTGCCTGAAGAACTTCCTAATCCCATTGAAGATAATGTCGCGGATAATGTGATTCGAAATCAGACACATCCTCTCGTAGACATCCAAAATTATTTGGGATTGCAGTGGGGATCTTATTTTTACAAAGGAAAATGGCAGCCCTTAGATCGTTTTTTAGCGAGCAAGAATTTATTTGGGCCCCGATCTCCTATGAAAGTGAACCTTGCAAGTTTTAGTATTTTTTCGCCAGCGTATCTTTTGAAAAAAGAATCGATTTTAGATCCTCAAACAGGCAAAATGAAAGAATACGTCATCCCCTTCCGCTATGATGCCATGACCGGGGAAGGGTATTCCGACCACCTGCCGATTGTCTTAAAAATCACACAAGATTAAGTTTTAGGTAGTGCAGCATAACTGGCGGTGTTTCTTGGACAAAGTTCGAAACTATTTCGAGCAAAATCCAAATGATGAAAACTACTAATGCGGACTCGGCAGGGCGAAACAATTTGTCTGGGGGAAAGGATTCGCCCTGCCTCGGCTGATTTCCCGCCCGCAGGAGGGGCCTGGGGAGGAATGCGGGCGGGTTTTCGGACGGATTCGTTTTTTCGGAAAAATTCGCATGGGCTTAAGCACTAACCAATTCGACCTTTTCAACTATCTTTTTGTTTATCGGCTTTATAACAGGTGCTTGGTTCTTTTCCATAAGAAATAGGTACTCGTGATATTTACCATCGCTATTTATCCACTCGTGAGTCCATCGCATATTAGCCATGACATTTTTTTTATAATTTACCTCGATTGCTTTTGTTAGTTTCCCTGACTCGCTGATAATGTCGTGAAGCTCTTGCTTCGTCGCTCTGCCACCAGAACTATACGAAAGCAAGATATATTTTGCTTTCGTATTCTGAATCATTTTTCTAATTGCTTGCATCGCAATAAATGACCCATTTTCGTCTTTTCGAAATTCTTCAAAAATAGAACCTGCTACCAAATCTCTACTATCCTCTCTTCTGTTTACTTTTCCAAAAACTTTGGGCTTATCATGTTTTATTATTGTCGTCCAAATATGATAATAGGAGGCATATCGAACTCTACTTGGTGGCATTTTTTCATTATTTGACCCGTACGGAGGATCAAAATACACCAAATCATATTTGCCGTCTTTAAGCGTTTCAAAAATATCACCCTTAATTACATTATGTTTACCATTATGCTCAAATCTTTTTGGTAGTTTTAGAAAAAGATCGTTATGTGATCTTGGCGACCATTCAGATAAATAAGCAACATAATGACCCAAAGTGCTATCAA
Source organism: Deltaproteobacteria bacterium (assembly GCA_016193165.1). Classification (GTDB taxonomy): domain Bacteria; phylum Bdellovibrionota; class JACOXK01; order 2-02-FULL-40-11; family 2-02-FULL-40-11; genus JACPST01. Next base: position 1,742 of record JACPST010000219.1, on the reverse strand, counting down.
CAGAATCAAGGGCAAGAATTAGGCTAGTCAAAATTACACATTTATCTTCCCATTTTAGATTTAACTTCTCAATTTCATCTCTGATTGCATCAAGTTTTCGGGTATTTTTAGATTGAAAAGGCCTCTTGTTTTCAAGTGTCACAGCTCCATAATGCTTAGTATACCAACCATCGTATCCTTTTAAATTATTTAAATGATCGAGTATTTCTTGGTAGTATTTATCTGGTTTTTTTGACTTCAAATAACAAGTTGCAAATATTTCTGACCATTCTGAAATATCGCTCGATGTTATATCGTATCCTAATTGTGCAAGTGCTTGCGAAACTCTAGTTGTGCCACTGAATCCATCTAGTACATTTTTTACATCTTTCAACCCTGATAAAACATCAATAATATAAGGCAAAATTTTTAATTTTGATCCAGCGTACTTAATACTCTCCGTTTTTGGAGTTGTAATTATAGTTTTTCCAAAAATATCTTGTTGATTACTCATAATTTTTTCAATCTATCAATATCTTTTTGGAGAATATCATTAGCGAGTTTATGACCTTGTTCAGAGCTATTAAGTGCAAGACTGAACAACTTAACAAGTGTGAGGTTATGAGAGTAGTCTATCCAACCATTAGTCAATGAATCAAAATATGAAATAGCGTTTTTAGTGTGTGTCCAAAAACCGCGTTGTAATGCATTTGCAGAAGCATCACCGTATCTTACTTCACAAATATAATTTCCAGATTTATCTACAAACATAAAGATAGGGTGCAATCTGTCCTTTCCAGCAATGACAGATTGTGTGTCGATGTCAAATCGTTGGTTTTTCCCCACATAAACAATTCTCTCGGTATCTTTTATCGCCTTTTTATGGTCAAAAATCATTATGTTACAACGCTGTTTTTTTTCATCGTATATCAAAGGCATAACATTTATGGCATCAAATTCGGAAAACTCTGGAGATGAAAATATCTTTTGAATTTTTCCCTTGTCTTTAATCTCCTTTCCCCGTTTTTTCAAAAATGGAAACATTTTTTGATCGCTATCTGTAGAAAGTTGTAAAGGTCCATCACCATAAGCCTTGAGACTTACAGGAAACTTTATATTTGTTATTTCGTTGGTAATAACAATATCCTCCTCATGTTCCTTTGCTCTAAACAAATCTTTCCCAACATGAACACTCTTGAAGTCGTACATAAACTGGTTGATAAACTCAACCATTCCAATTTCAGCAAGATCACCATGCGTTTTATTGCCAATAAGTCGCATGGTAAAAATGTTAGACAAAGTATTTATCACTAAGTGTTGATTTTTACTTGCTAACAACTTAAATCTATTTTTGAAATCATCGTATGTAGACATATTTTCTTTTTTTATTTTATTAAATCCTCAATCGACACATTTAACGCTTTGGCAATTTTCTTAATAGTATCAATCGTTGGGTTTTGCTGCTTACCAGCTTCTATATTGATTATTGTATTATTTGAGACATCAGCAAGACGAGCCAATTTTTCCTGCGATAAACCGAGCTTCTTTCGTATTTTTTTAATTTTACTTGACTCTGCCATATTGAAATAGTAATATTATATTGTGGTACGATAATTATATCGTCTCAACAAAACAACCACAACACAATATTACCAAAATATTTGGGCTTCGTAAAGGAAAGCCCATGCGAATTTTTCCGAAAAAACGAATCTGTCCGAAAACCCGCCCGCATTCCTCCCCAGACCCCTCCTGCTGGCGGAGAG
>JACPST010000186.1 GCA_016193165.1 Deltaproteobacteria bacterium | reverse complement strand
GATATCAAAAACGCCGTGATGTGTGGCCCCATCCGACCCCACGAATCCTGCACGATCTAAGAAAAAATGAACAGGCAGTTTTTGAAGTGTGACATCATGAATAATGGGATCATACGCCCTTTGCAAAAATGTGGAATAAATGGCACAGGCGGGCTGTAGCCCCTCTGTGGCCAGTCCTGCCGCAAATACAACGGCGTGCTGTTCGGCAATGCCAACATCAAAAAAACGATCCGGAAATTCTTTGGCAAATTTATCTAATCCTGTTCCCTCAGGCATGGCCGCTGTAATCCCAATAATTTTTTTGTTTTCTTTGGCTAGACGTGTCAGCGTATTGGCAAAAACACTTGTGTATGCAGGCGGGCCGGGTTTTTTGGGAAGACTTTTACCGGTTACAGGATCAAAAGGAGAAATCCCATGGTACGTGATAGGATGGGCTTCGGCTGTGGGATAGCCTTTCCCTTTTTGAGTAATCACATGAATTAAAAGAGGGTGAGAGTCAATCTCATTGGGGATGTGTTTAAAAACATCAATGAGCTCAGAAATATTGTGTCCATCAAAAGGGCCCTGATAGCGGAAGCCTAAAGACTCAAAAAAATTTCCAGGAGAAAACAAAGACTTGATGCAGGTTCGAATGCGTTCGGCTGTTGGAAGCAAAGGCACGCCATGATTGGATAATTTTTTCAGAAGATATTTAAGATCCTCGCGAATTTTTAAATAAGTATCGCTTGTGGCGCGTTTGGTCAAAAATTGGGTAATAGCGCCCACATTTTCCGAAATCGACATGCCATTATCATTTAAAACAACGATGAGATTTTTCTTAAGATGGCCGGATTGATTTAAGCCTTCATAGGCTAAGCCTCCGGTTAAGCCTCCATCTCCGACGATAACAATGACACGATCGGTTTCGTTTTTGAGAGCTTTGGCAACCTTAATGCCTAGTGCGGCTGAAATCCCTGTGCTGGCGTGGGCGGTTCCAAAGGTGTCGTAGGGACTTTCCTCTCTTTTGGGAAATCCACTGAGGCCATCTTTTAAGCGAATCGTGTTTAGCCGATCTTTCCGACCCGTGAGAACTTTATGGGCATAGGCTTGGTGCCCCACGTCCCAAACAATTTTATCTTTGGGCATGTTAAAGCAATAATGAAGGGCAATAATGAGGTCGACGGCGCCCAAGCTTCCCCCCAAATGGCCCCCATTTTTGGCACATGCTTCGATAATACTGGCTCTTATTTCCTGAGCAACCCTAGGTAAATCTTCAATGTGCGCTTGTTTTAAATCCTCTGGGGAATGAATACCGTGTAGAAGACTCATTGGCGGCGCTCTACAATGTAATGAGCAATCTCTCGAAGAGGGTCTGCTTTGTGATCGAACCCTTGAAGGGCTTCAATGGCGCGGCTGGCCAATTCGCGACTGCGCTGTTTGGTTTCGTCCATGCTTAAAATAGAGGGGAAAGCCGCGCGTTTGCGGCCATCAGGGCCTTTATAATCATCGTGTATATCTAAAATGTCATCGACCACTTGAAAGGCCAATCCCAGATTCTCTCCATAGCGGGAAAGAGCCTTCACTTGCTCGGGTGTGGCCCCGCAGATTTTTGCTCCGCTAGTGATCGCGACTAAAATTAAATTTCCTGTTTTTCGAATATATAAAAATTCCAGTTCCGGGTAATTGACATCTTCATCTTTGGATCGTTCTTGAAATTGAATATCCAAGAGTTGTCCTCCGATCATCCCACTCGCGCCACAGCCTAGAGCGATATCTTCAATCACTTCTAAAAATAAGTCAGGAGAGGTGTTTAACTTTTTGCGTGCTTGGCTTAAGAGTCCAAAGGCTTCGGTGACCAGAGCATCGCCTGCTAAGATTGCCGTGGCTTCTCCATATTTCATATGATTGGTGGGCTTCCCGCGTCGATAATCATCATTATCCATGGCAGGAAGATCATCGTGGATCAAAGAGTAGGTGTGGATCATCTCAATGGCGCAAGCGATAGGAAGCACATCTTCTGTTTTTCCTCCGATGGCTTCCGCCGCGGCGCAAGTTAAAATCGGACGAAGTCGTTTTCCGCTGGGGAAAAGACTATAGTGCATGGCTTCATAGAGGAGAGCAAAAGGCCCTTCTTTTTTGCTCTTTCGTTCAGCAAAAAAAGTTTCTAAAGCATTGTCGATAAGAGATTTTTTGGTTTCTAAATAAATATTTAACTTCATGCGGGAATCGGGTTAGGCGTTGAAGGGTTCTTTAACGAGCGCCCCATCCTTTTGAAGCAGAATTTCTACTTTTTTTTCAGCTTCATCAAGCTTCTTGCCGCAATGCGCGGCCAATTGAACTCCTTCTTCAAAAGCTTTGACAGAGTCTTCTAAAGAAAGCTCACCGCTTTCTAATTTTTTAACCATGCCTTCTAACTTTTCTAAGGATTTTTCAAAAGGGAGGTCTTGCCCGTCATTAGAACCTGGAGATGCTGGAGGTTTTTGAGTTTTCATAAACCGAGTTATTATACGAAATTGCAAGGAGCGGTCAAGCTAAAAGACTTGATTTTAAGCAATTTATTAGGCTATTCTAAAAATATATGGCTGAATATATTAAAAGACGTCAGTATTTTATTAAAGGGCCTATTCAGAGCCGATATTTAATTCTTACGGTCATTTCTATGCTGGTGCCTACGCTTCTTGTAACGGGGTGCCTTTATTATTTGATTGCAACCCTCATGGCGCAAGAACTAGGTCTTCCAGAATCCATTTATGGCCATCTGATTCCTGTGCTTAAAAAAATTAATGTATATTTGGCAGTGGGACTCCCCCTTCTTTTTACGGCTATTTTTTTCTACGCGGTCATTATTTCTCATAGGCTTGCTGGTCCACTCTTTCGTTTGGAAAAAGATTTGGATCGAATCATTGCTGGAGATCATTCCGTGCGGATTCATTTCCGAATAAAAGATCGTCTGGATAATCTTGCCCAAAAGCTTAATCAAGTTCTGGATAAGCTTCCCAAAGCATAGGGTTTTTTATGGTGTCCCCATTTACATGGTTAGTGATCTTGAGTGGTATTATTTTTCTGGCCGCGCAAGTGGGTGGAGCTATTCCTTATTTGCGTCGTTGGGAAGAAAAGCACTTTCATCATTTTATCAGTTTTGGGGCAGGAGTGCTCATTGCGGGCGCCTTCCTGTATATGATTCCAGAAACCACAGGGCTGATCCATGAACAGGTAGGCATTGCGGTCTTGAGTGGTTTTTTGGTTTTTTATTTCATGGAAAAATTTATGATGATTCACCCTTGTTTAGAAGGAGAGTGTGAGTTTCACCACATTGGGATTCCAGCTTTTATTGGGTTTTCATTTCACAATATTACAGATGGCGTAGCTTTAGGAACGAGCTTTTTAGTGCCCGCGCTCACCCCAGTTGTTTTTATTGCCTTGATCTCTCACCACATTCCCACCTCTTTTGCCTTGGTGAGTATTTTAAGAGCAGGGCGCTATCCCATTAAAAAGATTTTTACATTGCACACCATTTTTTCTTTGATGGTGCCCGTTGGAGCTTTCCTTTCTTATTTTACGTTGAGTCACTGGAACCAAAGTGGAGTGGGCTGGGCGATTGGCTTTTCAGCCGGAACCTTTATTCACATTGCGACCTGTGATCTGCTTCCTGAAATCCACAAACTTCAAGAAACGAAGTATAAAAATCTCGCGGCTCTGATTTTAGGACTTGCGGTCATGGCTGGGCTCTTCTTTTTCTTCGGCCACAAGCATTAACTCCCATATAAAATTGAAACAACTTTAGACTGCCATTGCCCTTTTTTAAGGGCATGAATGGTAGAGGTGCTTTTGCAATAGTCTTGGGGATTTGTTTCATAAATATTCCACAGGGTGGGATGGCAGACAATGATTCCGTGCGTGGAGGGGCGTTTTTGAAGATTAATATCTTGAGGCAATTTTTGATCCAAAGGAATTTTTTTGGCGTCCAGCCAGTAGGCTCGTCTGACTTCTTCTCTCATCCGAAGCCACATTTTTTCTAGAAGTGGAATATTTTCTTTTTTGTGGTCATCCAGGAGTTCGACTTTAGAACTCCAGCGAAATTGTATTTCTCTATACTGATCGTAATAGCATCCTGAAAGAATAGGATTTTTTTGAAGATGTTTCCACTTGGAAGATTTTAAATGAGTGTTAAATATGATGGCCTCTTTTTCAGGTGAGTAATGCAGATGAACAGTCCTCACATGGGGATGCTTCTTTTCATCCACCGTTGCCACTTGTCCATAGGCCGGACGGCTTTCTGTATCAAACGCTTGAATGATCAAGGTTCGGCATATTTCTGGAGCAAAAAGTGAGGTCATTTTTCTTTCCATTCTTGTCCTTCTTGAAGATTGAAAAGACATTTTGCATTTTGAGTGGTGTGGTGGGCAACCCCTTCCAAAGAAACTTTTTTAAGAGAAGCGATTTTTTGGGCGGTCAGCACAACAAAGGCAGGTTCATTGCGTTTTCCTCGGTGAGGCTCAGGAGCTAAAAAAGGAGCGTCTGTTTCAATCAGCATTTTTTCAAGCGGCACATATTTTACGACTTCTTGAAGAGCAGTTGATTTTTTAAATGTCACAATGCCAGAAAAAGAAATATAAAATCCGAGTTCCAAAACTTTTTTTGCCTCTTCTTGAGTTCCTGTAAAGCAATGAAAAACGCCCTGGAAATAAGAAACCTTATTTAAAATATTAAAACAATCTTGAAAGGCATCTCGACAGTGAATGCTCATGGGAAGATTGAGTTTTTGGGCTAAGCGTACTTGCTCTTCAAAACGTTGAAGCTGAATTTCTCTGGGAGAATGTTCGTAATAATAGTCCAGCCCAATTTCTCCAATCGCTTTAACTTTGGGATTTTGGGCCAATGCTTTGAGTTGATCCAGATAATCTGTAGGAACTTTATTGGCATCATGAGGATGAATTCCTACCGATGCAAAAATGTGAGGATAGCTTTGAGCCACTTCTAAACCTTTTTTACAATGTTCTAGGGTTGTTCCAATATTTAAGATCGTTTCAACCTGAGCTTCTTTGGCTCTTCTCAAGACTTCCGAAAAATCTGCTTCGTAACTTTCCCACTCTAAATGCGCGTGGCTATCTGTGAACATGGTTACTTCTCAATCCGTGGGAAAAGGGGAGCAATAGGCGCGATACTTCCTCCTGCAGGAAGTTGCCCCCACGAAGATTTTTCTGAAAGTTTTTGGCTTGAAAGTTCTTCTTTCAGTCCTAAAGCGTTCCAAATTTTTTGGCTGCTTTGAGGCATAAAAGGAGTGGTCAAAAGTGCCACAAGTCGTAAAACTTCTAGGCATGAGTAGAGGGTTGTCTCAAGTTCTTTTGTTTTTCCTTC
>JACPST010000185.1 GCA_016193165.1 Deltaproteobacteria bacterium | reverse complement strand
TTTAGCCAAAGAATAAGCGAGATAAAAAATGAGGGTATATTTAGCCAGTTCCGAAGGTTGAAACCGGAAAGCTCCTATCCCTAACCATCGAGAGGCTCCACCCACTCGGTGTCCGATCCCCGGAATCATCGCTGCTCCCATCAAAAGAAGACTTAAAAATAAAAAGGGATAAATGATCTTAAAGTAATGGTGGTAATCTACGAGCAAAAGCCCAATAAGAATTAAAAACCCAAACGTTGCATAGAAAACTTGTCTTTTGAGAAAAAAATAACTGTCGCTATAATTCTGGGAAGCTAAAATAGAACTGGAGCTATAAACAACTACAATCCCTGTCAAAACCAATGCGAAAACAATTACTAAGAGCCAATAGTCAAAAGGAATTTTACGGTTCATGAAAGCACATTATTAAATATATCAAAATTATTAGTAAACTTCATAAGTCATTCTTCGAGACACGCTATCGATTTCCCCTGCGAGGAAATCGCGCTCGCGCTCGGGCTCGCTCCTTCGTCACTTCGTTCCTCAGGCCATGCCCGCTCGCCCTCCGCGATGGTCTCTCAGAAAGACTTATGAAGTTTACTCGTAATCGCGATATATCTATTTTCCACTCTCATTAAACATGTCAAAACTAGAACAGCCGGGAGAAAAAAGAATGACATCCCCTGCTCTAGATTTTTGATAGGCCATAAAAAGAGCTTCTTCTAACGTTCCCACTAGAAAAGTTTCGGTATAGTCCCCAATGGCTCGATTAATTTTTTCTTTCGCCTCTCCTAAAAGAATGAGGGTTTTTACTTTTTGCTGAATCAACGGCCTTAAAATTTCAAACTCACAGCCTTTATCTCTGCCCCCCATCATGAGAATGAGCGGCTTTGTAAAGCTCTCCAGAGATCTCATCACAGAATAAGGATTGGTCGCCTTAGAATCATTGTAAAATTCCACAAACCCCCGGGTTTTGACATATTCCAGACGGTGAGGAACCCCTTGAAAAGTATTAAGTGTGGTTTGAATGGCCTCCGGAGCGCATTTTAAAATTTTGACCGCCAAAAGAGAGGCCATAAAATTTTCTTTATTGTGATCCCCTTTGAGCTTTATTTGATCTGTCACATATTGCTCTCGTCCCAAATCTTTGGTTTTTAGATAAAAACGTCCTTCTTTATAATAAACACCTTCTTGTCCTTCTGAAAGCTGCCCTTTTCCAAAAAAATAAATTTTCGATTTTGCTTCCGCGGCGTATGTTTTCACAAGATCATCATCCGCGTTTAGAATGAGAACATCCGTGGCTCTTTGATTTTGAAAAATGCGGCCCTTCATCTTTCGATAATTTTCCATCGAACCATGGCGATCTAAATGATCGGGAGTTAAATTTAAAATCAATGCAACTTTGGGTTGAAAGCTTTCAACATGTTCCAATTGGAAACTACTCACCTCGGCTACGGCAACCTGAACTTTTTCTTTACTTAGAAGCATATTGGTTAAGGCATTACCAATATTTCCTCCCACAAAAACTTTTTTCTTGGCATTTTTAAGCATTTCCCCAATCATCATCGTTGTTGTGGTTTTGCCATTGGTTCCAGTCACGGCAATAATGGGCACGGTAATAAATTGAAAAGCAAATTCAATTTCACTCATCACTTTTTTATTTTTCTTAACCGCTTGTTCAATCAAAGGATGGGTCAAAGGGACACCGGGACTCACTACAAAAAGATCCGCCGCCAAAAGAGTTTTTAAAGGATGGCGGCCCAATTCATACTTTATTTTTTTATAAGGAGCTAAAAGTTTAAGATAGGATTGGAGCTCTGATTTTGTTTTAAGATCTGTCACGGTAACTTTAGCTCCGCGCTGAGTCGCGAATTGCGCCACGGCCACACCACTTCGGGCAAGTCCCACAATAACAACTTTTTTGTTTTTTAAGATCATCTATCGCTACCTTAATTTTAAAGTCGATAGTGCAATCAAAGCCAAAATAATAGAAATAATCCAAAATCGAACCACCACTTTAGGCTCAGGCCATCCCAAAAGCTCAAAATGATGATGAATGGGAGCCATTTTAAAAATTCTTTTTTTAGTGAGCTTATAAGAGATCACTTGAGAAATCACAGAGATGGCTTCCGCGACAAAAATACCTCCGACAATCATCAGTAAAATTTCTTGTTTGATCATGATGGCCAAGGTTCCCAGCGCTCCCCCTAAGGCTAAAGACCCTACATCTCCCATAAAAATGGCCGCTGGATAACTTGAAAACCAAAGAAAACCCAGTCCCGCCGTCACAATCGCCCCGCAAAAAATGGCAAGCTCTCCTGTCCCAGGAATAAAGGCTACTTGAAGATATTGGGCAATTTTAGCGTGTCCGGCAATGTAGCAAAGAAGTAAAAATGTTCCGGCCACAGTCATCACGGGCCCAATAGCCAGACCATCGAGTCCGTCGGTCAAATTAACGGCATTGGATGTTCCCACAATCACAAGGACAGCAAAGGGAATATAAAAATATCCCAAGGGAAGAGTAAGATTTTTTAAAAAAGGAAACGTAAGATCTGTACTGATCGCTTGATTTTGATACATCCAAAGGGAAGCCAACGCTGCAAACGTGATTTGGCAAAAGAGTTTTGTTTTTCCAGAAATTCCCTTAGAGTTTTTAAGAACAATTTTAGTGTAATCATCCCAAAATCCAATCAAACCATAGGCCAGGGTCACGCCCAGAACAACCCACACATAGGGATTCGCAAGATCCACCCAAAGAAGCGCGGCCACTATCAAACAAAAAAGGATTAAAAGCCCTCCCATGGTTGGAGTTCCCTGTTTGATCAAATGGGAAGCCGGGCCATCTGTTCGAATCGCCTGCTCAAATTGTTTTATTTTTAAAAATCGAATGAATGCAGGACCAAAAATAAAACTCAAAAGAAGAGCGGTGAGACCCGCGGCAAACGTACGAAAGGTAATATATTTAAAAACATTAAACGCATTGAAGCTTTCATGAAGAGGGTACAAAAGATGATAGAGCATGAACTAGGTTTTATCCTCTCCAAAAACAGTTTTCAAAGCTTCTACCACTTTTTCCATTTTCATACTGTGAGATCCTTTGACTAAAATAACGCCAGGACTTAACTTAAGATCTTGTTTTAATTGAGATATTAGTTCATCCTGATTTAAAGTCCAAAAGGTTCGAATTTTTTTATTTTTATCTGCCTCTTTTACAATATACTGAGAAAGAGGGCCGAAGGTCAATACATTATCAATCCCAATTTTCTTAATGATTCTGCCCATTTCAGCATGATACTTCTTTTCTTTTGAGCCAAGCTCAAGCATATCCCCCAACACAGCGTATGTTTTTTTATTTTTTGATATATTTTTAAGCATTTTTAGCCCAGCGGCCATAGAATCTGGATTGGCATTATAGCTATCATCAATCAAAATGATTCCATAACTTAAATGAAGAATATGGGAACGCCCTTCTGTTGGAACAAAAGATTCCAGCGCTGATTTTATTTTTTGCGCGGAGATCTCAAAGTAAGATGCCACACAAATAGCCGCCAGCGCGTTTTGAGCATGATGGGCGCCATTTAAAGGCAGATGAAATTTAATGACTTCCTTTTGGGCACGTGTGCCGTTGGCACGCGTGCCAATGGGCGTGGTCCATTCACATTTCATCACATACCCCTCAAGGCCTAAGTCTTCTAAAATAGTTCCTCTGACATCTGCTTTGGTTTTAAGACTGTACGTTCGAACCTGTGATTTTACTTTTTTACAAAAAGGATTGAGATAAGGATCATCCTTATTGATAAAAGCGATATCTTTTAAAGACAAAGACTCGAAAAGCGCTCCTTTGGCCTTGGCAATTTTTTCTATCGATTTCATCGTTGCCAAATGAGCTTTGCCAATATTGGTAATGATCCCTGCCGTAGGATTGGCAATTTGAGACAACCTTTGAATCTCAAAGGGGAAAGACATTCCCATTTCTAAAAGCGCGATGTCGTGAGAGCGATTTAAACGAAAAAGCGTAAACGGAAGCCCAACAAGATTATTAAAATTTCCTTCGGTCTTAAGAACATTCATTTTTGTTTTTAAGAGATGCGCCATCAGGTCTTTGGTTGTGGTTTTGCCATTCGATCCCGTAATCCCCACCAGTGGAATCTGAAATCTCTGACGATGGAAATGTGCCAAATCTCCTAACGCCTCTGTTGTGTCAGAAACTTCAAAAAACGTGGCCTGCGGAAATTCTCTGGGAGCATAGTGACCCCTTTGAACCAGCGCCGCTTGAACGCCGCGATTAAAGACGTCGCCTAAAAACTGATGGCCATCCAAACGTTGGCCAATAAGGGCGGCGAAAACTTCTCCCGGATGAATGGTTTTGGAGTTTTGAGAAACTCCTTTAAAGATCAAAGACTCTTTTGGGCCAATCTGTTTTGCTTTTGTTGCTTTTATGATTTCTTCTGTCGTAAACATAAGGCCTCGGTGGCGACTTCTCGATCGTCAAAATGAATTTTTGTTTTTCCAATAATTTGATAATCTTCATGCCCTTTACCAGCGATCAGAATAATGTCCTGGGGCTTGGCCATTGAAATTGCTTCATGAATCGCTTTTTTCCGGTCCACTTCTACAAGAACTCCTTCTTTTTTGGATTCAAACCCGGCTAAAATTTCTTCAATAATCGCGTTGGGATCTTCCGTTCGAGGATTATCCGAAGTAACAATCACAACATCACTAAAAGCTTTTGCCGCCTTGGCCATGAGAGGTCTTTTTTTACGATCTCGGTCTCCTCCACACCCAAAGACGGTAAGAATGCGATGCTTTTTTAATTTTTGAAGAGCCCGACCCACATTTGTAAGCGCGTCATCTGTATGCGCGTAATCCACCAATACTAAGAAAGGTTGTCCAGCATCCACACGCTCCAACCGCCCGGGAACATTTTTTAAATTCCAAATTCCATTTTGAATAGTTTCTATGGGAATCTCCAGCGCCAAGCTACAGCCCACAACACCTAAAATATTAGAGAGGTTATGTTCTCCTAATAGGAGAGATTCAATGGAAATAGTTCCTTTCGGCGTTTGAAGTTGTGCTTTAAGTCCATTTAAATCGAATTGAAGCTTTTTAACACTGAGATCCGCCTTTGTGTTTCGAAGTGAAAAACTGAATACCTTTTGACTCTTTTTTTTAAGTTCTTGATACAACTTTTGTCCATAAGGATCATCTAGATTAATCACTGAGGCCTTCTGCTTTTTTTCACTTTTAGGAAGTAAATCTGTAAATAATCTTTCTTTCGACTCAAAATAATCTTTAAAATCTCCGTGGAAATCCAAATGATCTTGAGTGAGGTTCGTAAAAAGAACGATATTAAAATGACTTCCATCAACACGTCTTAATTTTAACGCGTGGGAAGAAACTTCCATGGCCACATGACTCACCCCTTGGTCT
>JACPST010000206.1 GCA_016193165.1 Deltaproteobacteria bacterium | reverse complement strand
TTTCAGGGCCTCGGTCATTAGCAATAAGTTTTGTTCCTAGGTCAATGGGTTTTATGACCTTGTATTCCATCGCAAGTTTATGGCGAAATTCGACATCGCTTTTTAAAGAGCTTTTTAATTTTTCAGATTTTGAAGCTGGGGGAACTTTGTCATAGAGGGCGTTAATAAATTCTGTGACGTTTTTTTGACTGTATTTTTCAGGAGAAAAAGTGGTTTTAAATCCTCCGCCATATTCTGTAATTTCTACGGTGCCTTCAGGAGTGACTTTAAAAAGGGTATCAAAATTGCTTCCCCACTTATGGCCAAACATGCCAGAGAAGTTTGATTTGGAGTTAAAAGAGCGTTCTAGTTCTAAATTATAGCCATGGCCGGGAACAGAAAAGTCTTTAAAATAGAGGTTGATATTGCCATTTTGAACATTGATAACGCCTTGGGCATGCGCATAACCTATTGAAATTACATAGGTTATTACTAGTCCTTTTAAAATGTTTCTATATCCCATAATCCCCCCTTTTGAGTGTCCTCTATATTCTTATCGTCACAATTTTTTTAATCATGAACGCGCCCACTCCAATCAAAGTGAGCATAATCGCCAGTAATACGTAGCCCGGAAGGGTTGTAAATAAAGGCTGCATGTGGCTGGGATCGATGGAGTTTAATGCCAGCATCAAAACAAAGGGAGCAAATGTTAGAATTCGTCCTTGCCATACCCCTTGGGCTGTGATTGCAGAAATTTTATTTTCAAGTTTTAGCCGCTCTCGAATGGTGTGAACAATGGTATCAAAAGTTTCGGCTAAATTTCCCCCTGTTTCTCGAAGGACAATGACCGCTGTTACAAACATTTCCACATCTTCCGTTTTCATGCGGGCTGCAAAGTTTTGGAAAGATTTTTCAGCTGAAACACCAATCCTCTGCTCAGATAAAACAAGATTCATTTCTTGAGACAAAGGATTCGGCATTTCTTCGACGACAATTTGAAGGGTTTGCATGAGGCTGAGCCCGGATCTTAAAGAATTGGCCATGAGTGTTAAGCCATCCACAAGTTGCATATTCAATTTTCGTGTTCGGCTTTTAAGAAGAAATTCTATAAAAGGCCGCGGCATCTTAAAGCCCGCGAGTGTAGAAAGGATGGCGGCCAAAAGTCCCACAAATGTATTGGACCAAAATACTAAAAACGCCAAAACTCCAAGAATAAAAGGGCCGAGCATTAAGATTCGAAAAGCATGCTTTTGCGAAATGGGAATAAACATGAGGTCGAGTTGATTGGCTGCCCAATTGGCATCTTGAACCGTGTGGCGTTCAATGGCTTCATAGGAAATAAGAGTAATAAAGAAGACCAGAAAGCCTGTTAGAATAAGTCCTATCCAAAGAAAAGTGGACATGGTTAATTTCCACCCTCTTCGGTTTTATCCGTCTTGCGTTTCATAAAAAATCCTTTGGGAATTCGAAGTCCTTTTCTCTCAAGCTCATGGATGAAGGAGGGAATATTGCCCGTAAACACATATTCTCCGATGACTCTTCCTTTGGGATCGATGCCCTTTTGTTTGAAAACGACGATATCTTGCATGGTGATCACATCTTTTTCCATGCCCGTGACTTCACTAATTTGGACAACCTTTCGGCTTCCGTCTGAAAAACGGCTGATTTGGACAATGAGGTGAATGGCAGCCGCGATTTGTTCTCGAATGGCGCGAGAGGGAAGATCCATCCCAGCCATCATCACCAGTGTTTCTAGTCGAGACAGACAATCTCTTGGGCTATTAGAGTGGATCGTGGTTAAAGAGCCATCATGTCCTGTATTCATGGCTTGAAGCATGTCTAGGGCTGCTCCATCTCGACACTCCCCTACGACAATTCGATCAGGTCTCATCCGAAGAGTGTTTCTCACAAGATCGCGAATCGTAATAGCGCCCGTTCCTTCGATATTGGGTGGGCGGCTTTCGAGTCGTCCCCAATGGGGTTGGCTTAGTTGTAATTCTGCGGAATCTTCGACGGTAATAATTCGCTCGGAAGGTGGAATAAAAGAGGAGAGCACGTTGAGGAGGGTTGTTTTACCCGTACCGGTTCCTCCAGAAACGACACAATTTTGTCTGGCTTCAATAGAAGCTCTCAGAAAATCAGCCATTTCATCTGTGATGGATCCAAATTTAATGAGATCAGCGACTGTGTAGGGTTTGCTGGAAAATTTTCGAATCGTGATCATGGGCCCTTGAATGGCCAGCGGAGGAATGATGGCATGTACCCGAGATCCATCTAAAAGACGAGCATCACAATACGGTGTTTTTTCATCAATCCGTCGGCCTAAAGGCGCGACAATGCGCTCGATAATTCCCAAAAGTTGGCTATTGCTGGTAAAGGCCATGTTCGAAAGAACGATTTTCCCATTTTTTTCAACATAAATTTGGTCTTTTCGGTTCACCATAATTTCTGTAATGGTGGGATCAGCCAACAAAACCTCTAGAGGGCCAAGCCCTAAGGCTTCATCCAAAATTTCTTTGATAAAAAGTTCTGTAACGCTTCTATCTCCGATGTGTATTTTTTCTCTTTCTATGATGGTTAAGGCAGCTTGTTTTGTTTTTTCTCGAAGCAATGCCATTTTTTTAGGATCATTTCCAGTTTCTGTATCTAACTTTTTGAGATTGAGTTCTGAAGTCAGTTGTTTGAGTACTTTCATTTTAAGAAGTGTGCGTTGGTCTCTGGGGGCTTCTTCTTGAGCAAAGCGATTGTAAAGCTTAGGCTTGGGTGCTCCTTCTGTTCCTGTGGCTTGAAGCGGCACCGCTGTGTCT
>JACPST010000205.1 GCA_016193165.1 Deltaproteobacteria bacterium | reverse complement strand
CCAATAATCCCATTATCTTCTTTGAAACTAATTATGGAAAAAACTCTGTCACAGTGACAGCCCCTTCTACTTATATTTTCCATCTTCTAATGTCACAAGATCTCGAAAATCAATTCTTACTCAATCCTCAGTCCGGACAATCCTATAGCCGGAATGATCTTTTTAAAGAAATTTATACTACTTCCTCCTCTTATCCTCCTTATTCTTATGGGTTTGGAACTTCTTTTTCAGCCCCTTTAGTCACAGCTGTTCTTGCAATGATTTATCAAAAATTGCTAGACCAGTTTCCCGTGGCGAAAAATCCCAACAAAGACTATGTTAAAACAGCTAAAAAAATTCTCTTAGAAAATGTAAAATCTCTCACACAGGTTTTATCTGCCCAATCCACATCTATTATTTCATCTATGGAAAATAAATCTCAGGCAGGATCTGCTATTATAGATGCTAAAGCAAGTATTGAAGCTGCTTCTCAGATTCAAGCTTTAGAAGATCCCGATCCTAGCCCTATTTATAATGTGCCTTTAAATACCACAGAAGAATCGATCTTTTTTAAAGGCTGCGTCCCTTCTCGTTAGGCGACGCCTTAAGCTACACCCTAAGCTACAATCGAATAGCCGCCATCGACCACAATCGTCTGTCCATGAATCATCTCTGCCAAATCACTACACAAAAATAAAGCTACTTTGGCCACATCTTTGGGTTCCACAAGCCGACCCGCAGGTGTTCTCTTTTGAGAATTTTCTAAAAGCTGCTCACGATTTGAAAAGTGTTTCAAAGCCTCCGTATCAACCACGCCGGCAGAAAGAGCATTAACATTTATTTTTTGAGGGGCAAGCTCTAAAGCCAAATGTCTGACAATGGATTCCATCGCTGCTTTGGAAGCTCCTACCAATGTATAATTGGGGATGGCTCGCACTGAACCTAAGCTTGAAATCCCAATAATTTTTCCCCCATTTTTCATAAGCGGCACTGCTTTTTGTGTCAAGCGTAAGAGCGCCCAGCTATTAATATCTAAGGTCCAATGCCAGTGGTGAAGCGTAACTTCCAAAGGAGATTTTAAAACCCCAGAGGCTGCATTGCTGACTAAAATATCTAGCCCGCCCCATTCTTTCTCCAACGTTTCAAACATTTTTTGAATATCTTCTTCATCCGAAACATTTCCTTTTAAAAGAAGAGGCGGCTTTTTTAAAAGACTCTTCATCTCTTCTGCTGCTTTTTTATGTCGCAAATAATTAATAGCTATCTCACAGCCTGCTTGAGAAAGAGCTTCGGCAATGGCTCGCCCAATGCCTCTTGAGCCTCCTGTAATCAGTGCTTTTTTGCCAGCCAAAAGATTTAGAAGAGTAAGCATAAATTTTACCAAACTATAGTGATTTTCTATTTATTTAGCAATCGCAAACCGCTATACTTTGAAACCATGTCCGTTCATTTTAACACCTTTGAAGAGCTTGGAGATAAAAAATTTATCTTTAAACATCTCGACCAACCTTACCTTTATCTTCTTATCGAATACACAACTTCCGCTCCTACTTTTTTTACTCACGCTTTAAAAACTTTTTCATGCCACATCGAGGACAAAACTTTTGAACTTAAATTTTTAAAACCCTACGAATGTCCCTCAAAAACTCTCGCTCAAAAAACACCGCTTCCCTGGGGAGCCTATGTTGCTACACTTTCCGATGGGGGGCACATCTATCACTTTGTCTATGAAGTGACAGATCCTCAGGGACAAATGCAAGACACTCAAAACTTTGAAACCGTTTTTAAAAATAAAAAACAGGAAGATTTCAAACGATGTCCTCTCTTTAGCCCTATTGAAAATGTTTTTTCTGACACCAACCTTTTTGGAAAAACACTTTCTTATCGTCTAGATCTTCCCTCTCAAAGAATCGCTCCACTTCAAAACAAAATTAAACTTTCAGCAACACTGACAGCACATCAATATGACCTTTACGTAAATCGCTGTGAAGAAATGCCACCCCCCTTATCAGGCATGCAATCATTTCAAGTGCACCTCATTCAACCGAAAGCTAAATTTTTAAAAAAACCAAAACTGACTCAAAAAGAAATTCAACTGGGGAAACCTTTTACTCTAGAAAGCGAAGAACTTGAAAATAAAATGGCTCAAACGCTGCAAGTTTTAAGTATGGATGGAATTATTTTGCGTGAATATACGATTTGGATTCAACAGGATCAGTCCGATCGAATACTAGGGCATTCTTTTGAAATTCCAAAATTCATCTCATGGCACGATCTTTCTACGATCATCAAAAAAAATCTTCTTCAACGCTATCAAGAAGATTATGATCATTTTTCTTCCTCTACAAAACAAGAACTTCCCTTAAATTTTTATTTTGGGACAACCCTTCAAAAACTCCAGTGGCAAGAAAGCCCATTTTTAAACTATCAAGAAGCTTCTCTCTCTCTCATTTCTAAAGGCTACTACTTCTATGAAGAAGACCCTCTCTATAGCGAGCTTTTTCATAAGTATTATCAACAAAAACTCAAAGAAGAAGCTCTGCTCTTAGAAATGAAACAAAGAAAAGAAGAACTCGAACTTAAACCTTTAAAACTCTGGGCATCTTTAGATGCCATTGAATGTCTCAATTTTTGTTTTATCGCTCAAAAAGAACATCAAGACGAATATACCAAGCTTGCTCTCTCACTTTTAGACCTCTTGCAAAAACGAATAAAAGAAGAGCCCAGAGCAACTGCTTATAGCGCCCATGAAGGAATCCAAAAGGATCCCACATATACGGTCTCTCCTCAGGGGCTTGCTATTTTAGCTTTTTTATCTGGCTACCAACTTTTAAAAAAAGAAGAATGGAAAAAACAAGCCTTGGATCAACTTCATTTTTTACTAGTAGCCTGACTCACACCACACAGGCACTTAAAATTGCCTCTCAACTTTTTCCTCAATTTAAAAAAGATTACGAAAAGGCTCAGAAAAAAATATGTGATGAATTTAAAAAATGTCTTCCCAGTGTCTCACTAACTGCACACTTCGAAATCTTAGATATTACAACAAAAGGCTTCTATTGCTACTTTTGAAACAGGCGAAATTTTGAAATGAACGAAATCTTGGATTTTTGAGCGAGATGAGGAAGACAAAAAAAATGGCCGCAGGCGTATGTGTTAATACGCTGAGGCCATTTTTTGAAATCTGACGAAATCGCAGCCAAAAAGCCGAGATTTCGATTATTTACATCATGCCGCCCATTCCTCCCATTCCACCCATCCCTGGAGGCATTCCGCCACCAGCCATTCCATGACCACCAGGAGCCTCTTCTTTAGGCTTATCCGCAATCATGGCTTCTGTGGTGAGCATCAATGAGGCCACAGAGGCTGCATTTTGAAGAGCGCTGCGAACCACTTTAGTAGGATCAATAATCCCTTTATCTAAAAGGTCTACATATTCTTCGCTTTGAGCATCGAAACCAAAGTTCACATTAGAGTTGGATAAAACTTTATCCACCACGACAGCGCCATCAAAACCTGCATTGCCAACAATTTGGCGAATAGGTTCTTCAAGTGCTCGTCGGACAATGTCTACTCCGGTTTGCTGTTCTGGAGAATCTTTGAGTTTATTTTTAAGATCATTTAAAGCTTTGACAGATCTTAAATACGCCACTCCACCTCCAGGCACAATTCCTTCTTCAACAGCAGCGCGGGTTGCATGAAGCGCATCTTCGACACGGGCTTTCTTTTCTTTCATTTCAACTTCTGTCGCAGAACCCACGCGAACAACTGCTACGCCACCGACTAATTTTGCCAAACGCTCTTGAAGTTTTTCTCGGTCATAATCAGAATCCGTTTGTTCAACTTGGGCTCTGATTTGTTTCACACGAGCTTCAATGTCTGACTTTTTGCCTTTGCCGTCGATCAAGGTTGTATTGTCTTTGTCAATTTTGACTCGTTTGACTTGTCCTAAGTGTTGAAGCGCAACATTTTCTGTTTTAAGCCCCACATCTTCAGAGATCACTTGGCCACCCGTAAGGGTTCCAATATCTTCAAGCATGGCTTTTCTGCGATCACCAAATCCAGGAGCTTTCACGGCTGCACACTTAATGGTTCCACGAATTTTATTCACAACTAAGGTTGCCAAGGCTTCTCCTTCGACATCTTCAGAGACAATAAGAAGAGGTCTTCCGGATTGAGCCACTTTTTCTAATAGAGGCAAAAGCTCTCTTAAATTAGAAAGCTTTTTCTCATGAAGTAGCACATAGGCATCCTCTAAAATGACTTCCATTCTTTCAGGATCCGTCACAAAGTAAGGAGAAAGATAACCACGGTCAAATTGCATCCCTTCAACCACTTCTAATGTGGTATCCATGGTCTTAGATTCTTCAACCGTAATGACGCCTTCTTTACCCACTTTGTCCATGGCTTCAGAAATAATTTTTCCAATATTGTCA
>JACPST010000179.1 GCA_016193165.1 Deltaproteobacteria bacterium | reverse complement strand
TTTTCCAATGCGGAAAGAACGTTCATTTTATGTGTGACCTGCTGATTTGTGGTTGAAACGTCCTTTTCCAGAGTTGCCATATTGGATTGAAGCTCAAATAAGGTTGGGTTAAAGAAATCTCCAGAGACAGATAGATTTCCCCGCAGTATCACCGTTTTATCTTTGGCGCCACCTCCTGGAGGAAAAATGTGAAGGGTATTTGCCGCTCCCGCAGCAACATTAATAATCGGAGTTCCCCCTGTCCCCAGGGTTAAAGAATGTCTAATAGTAACACTTTCTGTAGATGTCTTGACCTTGAAAACACTAGTAGCATCTGCCTTCTCAACTGTAAATGCATTTGCATTATTGGTGGGAGTTGAGACGGTGACTTGCTCGTTACCATTGGTATCAATCACAAAGACATTACTTCCGCTACCATCCTGAACCTGCACGGCGGTATCTGATGCGTTATTAATGAACATGGATGCTTGAGTAAACGTCGCTCCGGATTGGACATCTAACGTCGCTCCACTTAAAATAAAAAGCGTTCCGCCAGGACTAATCCTAACATCTTCAGGTCTAAAATCGTCAAAAAAATCGTTTGAGTCTGCTTGCGCGTATGCCCGCACCGCACCCAGAATTGAAATACTTAAAATAATTACTGCTATAATGCTAGAGCGCTTTCGAATTTACGGTTGTTGATAACAATTTAAAACTGCAGCTAACTCATTTTAGCACATTTAAAAAACACGTCAATTAAAAATCAGGCCAAATTGAACACGCCCACAAAATAAATCGATGGTTTTTCCTTCCCGTAATCATTTTATATTGACTCAGGTGTAAACAGCGCCCAGTAAATTGACGCTTTTTATTCCTATTTTTAGTAATATAAGTTTGGCCATACATATAACAGCCTGATTTTACTTTAAAATTACGCTTATTTTTTAATCTATTTCTGGCACATCTCTTGCAAAGTTTTGCCAAGTGAATTTTTGCAAAAGGGGGAAAGCGGGTGTCTAAACATAGGGCATGTTCTAAAAAAGAGCTTAATAAAAAACTTTTAGCTGTTGGAGAGCTTGCTTCAGGAGCTGCCCACAATTTTAATAACTTAATTAATGTCATTTTATCCAGGACGGATCTTCTTTTGAAAAAAATGGAGGATCATCCATCAGTTTCTGATTTAGAGATTATCCGCAGAGCAGCAACAGAAGCGGCTCAAGTTGTTCAAAGGCTCCATCGAACAACACAAGAAAAGGGCTATGGCAAAAAAGAATGGGTCAATGTCAATGAACTTCTTTATGAAGTCATATCCATGACTAAATCTAGATGGCAAGATGAAGCCCAACAAAGAGGAATTTCTGTTCGCATCTCTCTTCAATTAGAGAATGTTCCTAAAGTCTATGCTTGGTCAGCGGCTCTTAAAGAAGTGTTCATGAATATTATGCTCAATGCCATTGACGCGGTGTTTGTCAAAGGGGGCGTCATCATGGTTCAAACGCAAGCCTATGGGCAGAATTTAAAAATTATGATTTTAGATTCTGGAGAAGGGATGTCTAAGGCGACGGTTAAACAGATCTTTAAACCTTTTTTTACAACCAAGGGAGAAAGAGGCAGTGGCTTAGGACTGAGCACTTCTTATGAAATTATTAAAAAACACAAAGGAGATTTAGAAGTACAAAGTATGCTTGGAACAGGCACGACCTTTGTGATTTCTCTTCCTCTTTCTAAGAAAGTATCGCTGCCGCCTCAAAAAAATCCACTGATTAAAAAAATTATGCTTGTGGATGATGAAGCAGATTATCGTAAAGCCACGGCCGAGCTTTTATCCTTGGAAGGATATGATGTTGAGCAAGCTTCCGATGGTCATGAGGCTCTTGAAAAACTCAAAAAAAGACGATTTGATTTAATTTTATCGGATATCAGCATGCCAAAGCTTTCTGGTCATGATTTGGTACAGAAAGTAAAATCCGAACACAAAAATACAAAAGTTATTCTTATTTCTGGATTTAGTGAAAAATTAAACCATGAAACCATGAAAGCTCTCAAAGTAGATGGCTGGTTGACCAAGCCCTGTCTTTTTGAAGATATTTCTGAGGCGATTAAAAAGACATGTCATTAAAAGAAATTAGAAAAGAAATTAGACCATTTGAAAATGAACATTTGGGGTGGATGGCAGCGACCCTCGAGTCTGTTTCGGATATGGTTTTTATTTCGGATCTAGAAGATCGACTTATTTATGCCAATCCCGCGGCCCTCAAAAAATTTGGATATACAAAAGAAGAGCTTTTAGGAAAAACGGGAGAGATTATCATGTCCCCCAATAATCCTAAAGGGTTAAGAGCCGAGATGCTCAAGGCGACACAGGAAAATCCGTATTGTTGGGAAGGAGAAGTCATTAATATTACAAAAGAGGGCCAAGAATACACCGCGCATTTAAAAACCGCTCTCGTGAGAAATAAACGAGGAGAATCTATCGGGATGACTGGAATCTCTCGGGATATTACCGATAGAAAAAAGGCTCAAGAACAATTGAAAGACTATGCCCGAAAGTTAGAGCAGGCCAATCAGGAACTTCGGCAGATGCAAGGACAGCTTGTAAAGTCTGAGAAACTAGCCGCCGTGGGTGTGCTGGCCGCGGGTCTTGCGCATGAAATTGGAAATCCTTTGGCATCAATTTCTTCTTTGGTTCAGCTTCTTCAAAGAAAAATTTTAGATTCAAAGGCACAAGAAAGTTTCCACTCGATGGGAATCCACATTCAAAGAATTAGTCATATTATTCAACATGTCAGTGACTTTACAAAACATGAACAAATGAAACGCATGGCAGTGGACTTGGAACCTTTGATTCGCAATGCGCTCCAAAAAATTTGTCTTCAAAATAATGATAAGCTTATCGAAATTCATACGAAGATTGAACCGGGGCTTCCTCGAGTGAGCGCTGAAGCCAGTCAACTTTCACAAGCGTTTTCTCATATTTTTGTCAATGCGTTTGAGGCGATGGGTAAGACAGGAAAGCTGGATGTTGAAGCTGCAAAGCTTGTGAAAGAGATGGTTAAAATTTCTATTCGAGATACAGGCCGGGGGATTCCTCAAAAATATATTCGAAAAGTTTTTGAACCTTTTTTTACTACGAAAGACGTGGGCAGAGGAGCAGGCTTAGGACTTTCGGTGAGTTATGGGATTATTAAAAGTTTTGGAGGAGATGTCTGTGTCGAATCCATTGTGGGCAAGGGGACGCTATTTGAAATTTTATTGCCTATTTATGAATCGTAAGGAGGATCTATGCAAAAAACATGTATTTTAATTGTCGACGATGAAAGAACAGTTTGTGAGACCCTTTCAGAGGTTTTGAGAGAAGAAGGGTATGAAACGGAGATGGCGTTTGATGGTGAAGATGCCCTTCAAAAAATTGAAAAACAAAAGTTGGGTCAGCGACCCTTTGATGTTGTTTTTTGTGATCTTCGCATGCCCGGAATAGACGGGCTAAAGGTTTTAGAAAAAGGGGAAGAGCTTTCACCGGAGACTTTTTTTATTGTCATTACAGCCTATGGTTCTATGGAGACCACTCTTGAGGCTTTGAAAAAGGGAGCCTACGATTATGTGGTGAAGCCCCTGATTTTTGACGATATTTTGCTAAAGCTTAGACATCTTTTGGATTTTAAAAAATTAAATGTTGAAAATCGGCTGCTCAAAGACTCCATCACAGATCAATTTGCTTTTGACAATGTGTTAGGCCAGGGGCCCGAGATGAAAGCCATTTATTCTTTGATGCAAAAAGTCGCGGCTACACAAACCACGGTATTGATTACGGGAGAGACAGGCGTTGGAAAAGAGAGACTGGCCAAGGCGATTCACCATCAGTCGTCTCAGAGAGAAAAAAACTTTGTTCGAATTTGTTGTGCCAGCTACAAAGAACATCCGTTGGATCATGCCCTTTTTGGAGAAGAAGGTATTTTTGCTAAACACGAGGGAACGCTTTTTATGGATGAAATTGGAGATTTAACTCCAGCGCTTCAGTTAAAACTCGTAAAGCTATTACAAACAGGACTGATGAAATCTTTGCGACTCATTGTGTCTTCGACAAAAGATTTGGCTAAGGAAGTTTCCAGCCAAGTGTTTCGAGAAGATTTATATTATCGTATTAATGTCATTGAATTAAAGGTGCCGCCCCTTCGAGCACGCAAAAATGATATTCCTTTTTTAGTAAAATATTTTGTACGGCATCTTTCTGAAGAACTGGGTAAGAAAATAAAATATGCGACGGACGAGACACTGAAAATTTTGATGAATTATCAGTGGAAGGGAAATATTCGAGAGCTTCAAAATATTTTAGAAAGAGCTGTTTTATTGAGTGATAATGACACGCAGTTTTTAAATGGTCATCACTTGCCATCGGAACTTATTTCCCAAACAAATGATTCTGCTCATTATAATTTTAAAGAAGCCATGCGAAAATCAGAGATGAAGCATATTCAATGGGTGCTGGAGAAAAATAGGTTTGATAAGAAAAAGACTGCTCAAGATTTAGGACTAAGTCTTTCGTCCTTGTATCGAAAAATAGAAGAACTTTCTATGCCAATTCAGTAACGGCTTCTTCTCAGGCTTTTGGCCACTGAATTAAAAACTCAGAAACAAGTCGCACACAGGCTGCGGTGGCTCCTTTAGGGGTGTAGCGATGGGTGGGTTTTGTGATAAACGCCGAGCCAGCAATATCAAAATGAACCCATGGGGTTTTATCATTAATAAAGGCTTGAATAAACATCCCGCCCTTTGAAGATCCTGCCCCGCGGGTATTTCCAATATTTTTAAGATCAGCAATGTCGCTTTTGAGTTCTTCTCGATATTCTTCCCAGAGAGGCAATTGCCAAATCTTTTCTCCGGTGAGACACGAAAGTTCCCTAAGACGATCGATAGCTTTTTGAGCGGTACCCATGACTCCTGCTCCCGCTTCTCCCAGAGCAATCACACACGCCCCCGTCAGTGTTGCAAAATCAATTAAAAGATGAGGTTTGTAGTGTTTGTCGGCATAAGCAACCGCATCGGCTAAAACCAAGCGTCCTTCGGCATCGGTATTTAAAATCTCAATCGTTTTTCCCAAATAAGATTTCACAATATCTCCCGGAACAGTGGCCTTACCGCTGGGCATGTTATTGGTGATCGCCATAAAGCCAACCACATGAAGGGGAAGATTAAGCTTCGCTGCAATTTCCATAATTCCTAAAACAGTTGCTGCCCCGGCCATATCATCTTTCATCGTCTCCATGGCATCTGCGGGCTTTAGAGAAATTCCGCCGGAGTCAAACGTAATGCCTTTTCCCACCAAACACACGGTATCTAGATCTTTTTTTCCAGCATTGTGTTCTAAAATGACAAACCTGGGAGGAATATCGCTTCCTTGATTTACCGCAAGCAGTGCCCCAAATCCTTCTTTGTGAAGCTCTTTTTCGGTAAAGACTGTGACTTTGAGCCCCACATTTTTAGCAACGTCTTGGGCTGCTTGGGCCAGATCGGGAGCCCTCATGGCGTTGTGAGGAGTGTTGACAAGGTCTCGGACGAGGTTACAGGAATCAATAAAAACTTTGGCTTTTGATAACCCCTTTTTCCCCTCTAAAACTTCTTCTGGGGAATCCACAGCAAGCGTTACTGTTTTTACACCTGAATTTTGATCTTCATCTTTTTTAAATTTTGTGAATTTATATAAAGGAAGAGCCAGGGATTCTACCGCAGCTTGAGTTAGTTCGGAAAAAGAGCGCTTGCCAGCCCAATTGACACTGGAAAGATGACAAGAAAAGCTGGGGACTTTAGCTTTGCCCAGATAAGCTGAGGCGCTGATCAAGGCTTCTCTTAAGCGATTTAAAGTTAAATCTTTCTTTTTCCCAAGTCCCACGAAAAGTACATTTTGACTTTGCCCTGCCTTAATAAATCGCAGGTAATTTACTTCTTTAAAATCTGCTTTAAAAACTTTGTCTTTGGTGAGTTTGTCTAAAATAGACCTTAAAAAGGCCCCATTTTTAGGGAGCTCTGGCTTTGCCCCTTGTTGATAAAGGGGAATGATTAGAGTATGATCTTTAACACTTTTTAGGGTACTTTTTTGAATTTGGATTTTAAGCATGGCGCTATTAAAGCCGTGTCAAAAAAATTTGTCAAATAGTTTATCAATTTGAGGAGAGGTACCGAAGTGGTTATAACGGGGTCGCCTCGAAAGCGACTTGCCCTCAAAAGGGGCACGGGGGTTCGAATCCCCCCCTCTCCGAACCAACTGGGGGGAGTTCTTGGATTATGATTTATTTTTTAGGACACTCTTGTTGTGGAGAGTTGGTGGCAGCAGCTTCAGTGCGTCTTTTAGTTTCCAGAGCTTGGCGGACAAGATCAATGGGTGGAACTTCGTAGAGGTCTAAGAGTCTTAAAAAATCATCTGTCATTTCTTCGGGCTTTAGACTTTTAGAATAAAGTTCTAGAGCTTTTTGTACAGAAAGCCATTTTTCATAATCTCTTTCTAGATACTCTAATTCTGTATTGAAAATAGATTGTTCAGCCTCAGAAAGTTGAGCAGGGTCTCCTTTGAATGAGTCTAATTTTTTAAATATCTCTTTTAGGCGATTATCAAAGTAACTGTCCCCTGCATAACTAATAGATTTCTGTGAAAGTTTTAAAAATTTGAGGCGATTTTGAGGGGTGTTATTTTCAGATTTTTCGTCAATGAAGTCGTGGTAGTTTTTAAGAATTGAAACTAAGTTTCTTGTTCGCTCTTCGTTAAAGGACAATATGTTTGAATAAAAATAACCCACAGGATGTTGAGTGTTATACTTTTCATCAAATGCTCTGTTCTTCTCAATGGCGGTAGAGATCCCTGCTAGCACATCTCCAAATATATTTCCTGTGCTACCATGCGATTCCAATCCCTGATGGGTAACAGGATTTCGGTTGTGTGTTGTCCATGTTTTTCCCCCGTCCTGTGAAAATTTAAAAATGGAATCTTTCATTCCTTCATGTTCAATTTTTTGGAGGTAGCGCGTTTCTTCCGAAGGAGGGGTGTAGGAATAAACAGTAATAGATTTTAATCTTTTTACTTCTTTTTCTTCTGCCCAAGAATAGGAAATTAAAGCCAAAAGTAAAACGGCTCCCAAAACCAAAGCTAAATTTTTGATAAAAGTTTTCATGGAATCCTCTCTTATCCAATGTAAATGCAAGAAAAGTGCCACATTAAAAATGAATTAAAACCAAGTAAAATCAACGTGTTACGTATTTTCATCAAGTTCTCATCTTGTTTATTTTTTTGGCAATAGCTTAAAGTCGTGACAATGGGCGTAAGTTTTATTATATGGAAGAGAAAATTTTAAAGTCTTGCTGGCAAACTAGGGAGCTTGGCGATGGAAAGCTATAAACTCCGCCAGATCCGGAAGGAAGCAACGGGTGTAGATTTTTTCAGGTGTTCAAGCAATCTTAGTTGCCAGCAGGTGTGGGCAAAGGTAAGATCAATTTCATGTCTTAT